>QRVH01000020.1 GCA_003458705.1 Eubacterium sp. AF22-9
GGTGTAGAAAATGGAAGCACTAGTTATAGGTATTATGATGGATCTCGGTTTTTTTGCCCGATTTTTATACATAAAAAAGCATTTCTATAAAACTAAAGGAGTTGCAAATTGGCAATGGCTATAAATATGAAATATGAGGTGTAGAAAATGGAAGCACTAGTTATAGGTATTATGATGGATCTCGGTTTTTTTGCCCGATTTTTATACATAAAAAAGCATTTCTATAAAACTAAAGGAGTTGCAAATGGCAATGGCTATAAATATCAATACGCTTCTGAGTTTATTTATGGATACAAAGGGCATAATTATGTTTGCCGTGTAAAAAACAAATGGCAATGGCTATAAATATCAATACGCTTCTGAGTTTATTTATGGATACAAAGGGCATAATTATGTTTGCCGTGTAAAAAAGAATATATTTTCGATGTATCATGAAAGGGGTTCGATGTATCATGAAAGGGGTTCTGTTTATACCATACGTGTTAACAAAGATAATCCATATAATGGAGTTATGGGAAATGAACAGACCATATATATGATTCTGAGTATTGTGTGGTTTGCACTTGTTGGCTTTTACATAATGTTATTGGCATTGGAAAGGCTTATGTAAGTGTCAATTGAGAGTGAAACTTAAATTGTGAGTATATAATATGGAGGAATTAAGAAATGAAAGTTATAAAGAATGTGTTGTTAGAAATAGTAACATTAATTTTGATGGTAATAAACTTATATATGTTTTTTGTTCAGAGTGGAATTGCAAGGATTCAACAGACCACACAGGAAGAATTTGATGCTTTTTGGAGAACACTTTCGATTCTGAGTCTAATTTTCTTGGTAATCGTTGTTGTGGTATATATTGTAAGCGTTAAAGTATTTAAAAGAACAGTCGGAAAAACACTTTTAGGAGTAGTTATTCTTCTTGCTGTGAATGTGATTATACTGGTACTTACAAATGCAACAACGGTACTTATTTTTGTAGCAGCTGTTTTATATATTATATATCTGCTTCAGACGATTCTTAATATCAGAAAGAACAATTAAAAAGCTGCGAATCAGACAGAGAGCATATATAAAGCAACAGCCCCGCATGATTAATAACCATGCCGGGGCTGTTTTTGTTATATTCTTTAATTACTTATTGTTCTTCTTCTCGTTTTCAAGCTTCTTCATAGCTCTTACCTTAAGTGAAAGACCGAAGAGGTTGATGAATCCGTCAGCGTCATGATGATCATACATATCACCTGTCTTGAATGATGCAATTGACTCATTGTAAAGTGAATATGGAGATGTTGTTCCAGCCTTGATGATGTTACCCTTGTAAAGTCTGAACTTAACTTCACCTGTTACATATTCCTGAGTCTTCTCAACGAATGCCTGAAGTGCTTCACGAAGAGGTGTCTCCCACTTTCCTTCGTAAACAACCTGTGCAAACTTGTTACCAACATCCATCTTGAATGTTGTTGTATCTCTGTCGAGAACTAATTCCTCAAGCTGCTGATGAGCTTCGTAAAGAATTGTTCCACCAGGAGTCTCATATACACCACGGGACTTCATACCAACAACACGGTTCTCAACGATATCAATGATACCGATACCATGCTTGGCACCAAGTCTGTTAAGCTCTCTGATAATATCAGAAACCTTCATAGCCTTGCCATTAACTGACTTTGGAACACCTTTTTCAAATGTCATAGTAACATATTCTGGTTCATCCGGAGCTTCCTCAGGAGTGCATCCAAGAACTAATAAATGCTTGTAGTTAGGCTCATTAGCTGGATCTTCAAGCTCAAGACCTTCATGCTGATATGCCAGATGTTACGGTCACGGCTGTAGCTACAGTCTGTGCTGAATGGAAGATGAATACCATGCTGTCTGCAGTATTCAATCTCATCTTCACGAGACTGAAGCTTCCAGTTAGAATCTCTCCAAGGAGCGATAATCTTGATATCTGGAGCTAAAGCCTTGATTGTAAGCTCGAATCTGATCTGGTCATTACCCTTACCAGTAGCACCGTGCAGATAGCAACAGCACCTTCCTTACGGGCAATCTCAACAAGTCTCTTAGCGATAAGAGGTCTTGCCATTGAAGTACCAAGTAAATATTTATTTTCATAAACAGCGTGTGCCTGAACACATGGAACGATGTAGTTGTCGCAGAACTCATCAGTGATATCTTCTATATATAACTTGGCTGCACCACATGAGAGAGCTCTCTGCTCAAGTCCGTCCAACTCCTCTTCCTGACCACAGTCTGCACATACGCAGACAACATCATAGTTGTATGTTTCCTTTAACCAAGGGATGATGGCAGTTGTGTCAAGTCCGCCAGAATAAGCAAGAATAACTTTTTCTTTCATTATATATTCCTCCGTATATTATTAAGTTTACATAGTAAAACACATATGCTATGCACCTGCAGATTATAATAAACTACTTTATTTAAAAATGCAACAACAAATTATGCATATTATACATTAATATACAACAAAAATGTATAAATATAAATTTTCTTTAAAATATCCTTTACATAAGAAAAAAAGTTGCTATAATGTAGGTTATCAATTTACATTTTGCGTTATTTTATGCATAAATGTTGAATATATGCATTTTGCTTCGCAAAAGAGAGAGCCACAAGGAGGAGTTATGATTAAAGTAGGTATTATCGGTGCGACAGGTTACGCAGGTAACGAGCTTGTCAGATTATTATTAGGACATAAGGATGCAGAGATTGTATGGCTCGGTTCGAGAAGTTACATAGATCAGAATTATTCAGATGTATATAGAAACATGTTTAAGCTTGTAGATGCAAAATGTATGGACGACAATATGGAGCAGCTTGCTAACGAGGTTGATGTTATATTTACAGCAACACCACAGGGCTTATGTGCGTCACTTGTTAATGATGAGATACTTTCAAAGACTAAGATTATTGATCTGAGTGCAGATTTCAGACTTAAGGATGTTAATGTATATGAACAGTGGTATAAGCTTGAGCATAAAGCACCACAGTATATTGATGAAGCTGTTTATGGCTTATGTGAGATTAACAGAGACAAGGTAAGCAAAGATACAAGAATTATTGCTAATCCGGGCTGTTATACAACAACATCAATTCTTACACTTTACCCAATGGTTAAGGAAGGAATAATCAATCCGGATACAATTATAATTGATGCTAAGAGTGGAACTTCAGGTGCAGGACGTGGAGCTAAGGTTGCCAACCTTTTCTGCGAAGTTAATGAGAGCATGAAGGCTTATGGTGTCGGAACTCACAGACATACACCTGAGATTGAGGAACAGTTAGGTTATGCATGTGGAAGAGATGATTTAAAGCTTATCTTCACACCACATTTGGTTCCAATGAACAGAGGAATTCTTGTAACAGCATACGCCAACCTTGCCAAAGATGTTACATACGAAGATGTTAAGGCAGCATATGACAAGTACTATGATAAGGAATATTTCGTAAGAGTACTTCCTAAAGATGTATGCCCTGAAACACGCTGGGTTGAGGGAAGCAATTTTGTTGATATAGGATTTAAGATTGAGCCAAGAACCAACAGACTTATTATGATGGGAGCGTTAGATAATCTTGTTAAGGGTGCAGCAGGTCAGGCAGTACAGAATATGAACCTTCTCTTCGGACTTCCAGAGAATGAGGGATTACAGCTTGCACCAATGTTTCCATAATAAATGTACAATAGGAGGATGTTATGAATATAATTAAAGGCGGTGTTACAGCAGCTAAAGGATTCAAGGCTGCCGGATGTGAAGTACAGATTAAATATAAGAACGGAAAGAAAGATATGGCACTTGTATACAGTGAGAAGCCATGTGTTACAGCAGGAACATTTACAACTAACAAAGTATTTGCAGCTCCTGTTAAATGGGACAGAAACATTGTATATAATGAAGACTTTGCACAGGCTGTAGTTGTAAACAGCGGTGTTGCCAACGCATGTACAGGCGTTGAAGGAGATAACGCATGTGCAGAAGAAGCAAAGGCAGTTGCAAAGGTTCTTAATGTACCGGAGAATGCAGTACTTATCGGTTCAACAGGTGTTATCGGAATGCAGCTTCCTGTTGACAGAATATGTGCAGGAATTGAAAAGCTTGCTCCAATGCTTGATGATTCATTAGAAGCAGGAACACAGGCAGCAGAGGCAATTATGACTACAGATACAAGAAGCAAGCAGGTTGCTGTAGAAGTAGAGATTGCAGGTACTAAGGTAACAATCGGTGGTATGTGCAAGGGCGCAGGAATGATTCATCCTAACATGGCAACAATGCTCTGCTACATAACAACAGACTGTGATATCGACAAGGCACTTCTTCAGAAGATGACAAGTGCAATTGTTGATGATTCATTTAACATGATATCAGTTGATGGAGATACATCAACTAATGATACAGCTCTTGTTCTTGCTAACGGAATGGCTGGCAACAAGAAGATTACAGAAGAGGGTGCTGATTATAATGCTTTCTATGAAGGCTTAAGCTATGTATTTACAGAGCTTTCCAAGATGATTGCAGGTGACGGCGAAGGCTGTACATGTCTTTTCGAGGTTCAGGTAAAGGGTGCAACAACTAAGGCAGAAGCCAAGACACTTGCTAAGTCAATTGTTACATCAAGTCTTACTAAGGCAGCAATATTCGGACATGACGCTAACTGGGGAAGAATTCTCTGTGCAATGGGATATTCTGGTGCTGACTTTGACCCTGAAAAGGTTGATATATTCTTTAAGAGTGAAGCAGGTGAGCTTCAGATTGTTAAAGATGGAACTGCTACAGATTACAGCGAGGAGAAAGCAACGGAAATACTTTCACAGAATCCTGTAATTGCTATTGCGGATGTTAAGCAGGGGGATGCAAGCGCTACAGCATGGGGCTGTGACCTTACATTTGATTATGTCAAGATAAATGCTGATTACAGAAGCTAATCTGACACAGCATTTTAAAGCAAATATATCTGAATAAATATGAAATGGAGATTATTATGAGCGCAAAAGATATGACAGAGGAACTTATGAAGGCACAGGTGCTTGTTGAGGCACTTCCTTATATCCAGAAATTTAACAGAAAGATAATTGTAGTTAAGTACGGCGGAAGTGCCATGGTAGATGAAGAACTTAAGAGAAAAGTTATTCAGGACGTAGTTCTTCTTAA
Source organism: Eubacterium sp. AF22-9 (assembly GCA_003458705.1). Lineage (GTDB taxonomy): Bacteria > Bacillota > Clostridia > Lachnospirales > Lachnospiraceae > Lachnospira. Next base: position 5,166 of record QRVH01000020.1, read on the forward strand.
ACTTGTTGGTTTTAGCCAATCATCGTTCACGGCGGTGGTAAGGAAATCAGCAAATGGGTTGAAAAGTCAGGCATGACACCTGAATTCAAGAATGGTTTAAGAGTTACAGACGAGCCAACAATGGAGATTGCCGAGATGGTTCTTAACAAGGTTAATAAGAGTCTTGTTTCAATGATTGAGCAGCTTGGTGTCAAGGCATGCGGTATCAGTGGTAAGGATGGCGGCATGTTAAAGGTTGAGAAGAAGTATTCTAAGGGTGAGGACATAGGATATGTTGGTGAAGTGACAGATGTTGACACAACACTTATTGAATCCTTGCTTAAGGACGATTTCCTCCCAGTAATATGTCCTATCGGATATGATGATGATTTTCATGCATACAATATTAATGCAGATGATGCAGCATGTGCAATTGCAAGAGCTGTCAATGCTGAGAAGCTTGCATTCTTAACAGATATCGAAGGTGTATATAAGGATTTTGACGATAAGGATTCACTTATATCTGAGCTTTCTACTTCAGAGGCGAGAACTCTTTTAGAGAGCGGAACAATCGGCGGCGGTATGCTTCCTAAGCTTAATAACTGTATAGATGCTATTGAGCATGGTGTATCAAGAGTACATATTCTTGATGGAAGAATTCCACACTGCCTTCTTCTTGAAATATTTACTAACAAGGGTGTTGGTACAGCTATTCTTTCAGACGATGCAGAAAAATTCTTTGATTCAGATAAATAATTGCGAACCGTAAGCTTTGAGGTTATAATATTATATTGGCTCATGTGAAAATGTGTGCTCATAAGAATAGGAAAGTGAGAGTAATCATGAATACACAGCAGATTATAGAAACAGCAGAAGAGAAGCTGATTCATACATACAACCGTTACCAGATAGTACTTGATAAGGGTGACGGAGTAAGACTTTATGATACAGATGGTAAAGAATATCTTGATTTTGGAGCAGGTATAGCAGTATTTGCACTTGGTTATAACAATAAAGAATATAACGATGCATTAAAGGCACAGATTGATAAGCTTATACACACATCTAATTATTTTTATAATGAACCGGCTGTAGAGGCTGCAACTGCGCTTACAAAGGCTTCAGGAATGGACAGAGTATTCTTTACTAACAGTGGAACAGAGGCTATTGAAGGTGCAGTTAAGCTTGCAAAGAAATATTATTATGTCAAGAACGGAAAGGCTGATGCAGAGATTATTGCAATGCAGCATTCATTCCATGGAAGAAGTATGGGAGCACTTGCAGTAACTGGAAATAAGCATTATCAGGAAGCATTCGGACCTATGATACCGGGAATTAAGTTTGCACAGTATAACGACCTTGACAGTGTAAAGGAACTTGTTAATGACAAAACTTGTGCTATAATATTTGAGACAGTACAGGGTGAAGGAGGAATTTATCCTGCTACTAAAGAATTTATTGAAGGTGTAAGAAAGTTATGTGATGAGAAGGGAATCCTTCTTATACTTGATGAGATTCAGTGCGGAATGGGAAGAACAGGAAGTATGTTTGCATTCCAGCAGTATGGCGTTAAGCTGATATCCTTACAGTTGCCAAGGCTCTTGGCTGTGGAGTTCCTGTAGGTGCATTTGCAGCGACAGAGGAAGTTGCGAAGGCATTAGTTCCAGGAGACCATGGAACAACATACGGTGGTAATCCACTTGCATGTGCAGCAGCAACCAAGGTGTTCGAACTTTTTGAGAAGCAGCATGTATTAGATAATGTCAAGGAAGTATCTGCTTACTTTGAAGAAAAGCTTGATGAGCTTGTTGAGACAATAGATGTTGTTGTCGAGAGACGAGGAATGGGTCTTATGCAGGGACTTGAGTTATCAGTTAATCCTAAGGACGTAATTGCCAAAGCACTTGATAATGGACTTATTCTGTTCTCAGCAGGAACTAATGTTATAAGATTTGTTCCACCACTTGTAATCACTAAGGCAGATGTAGATGAATGCATAGCTAAGCTTAAGAAATCCTTCTAGAATCAGGAGTTTACTTTATGAAATTAAGAAGATTTATCAGTATGATGCTGATTGTTACCATGCTGACAGTCTTTGCAGGCTGTGGTAATAAAGATGACAGGACACAGGCTGCGAGGACTCTTAATCTTGATGGACCCATAACAGTTAATGTATGGTTTAATAACAGTGATTATGAGCCTTATCTTGAATTTGTTGCCAAGCAGTTTAAGCAGGCTAATGAACTTGTTACCATCAATCCTGTATATGTCGAAGCAGATTCATATATAAATTATATATATGATGAATCTGTTCGCAATGATAATGCATGTGATTTGTATTTTCTGACATCTGAAGAGATAGAGAAAGCATATCTTATGGGGCTTATGTCCGAAAATGATATGTATCCTCAGGTGTACAATGAGGATGTGTTTGGAAAGGCTGCAATGACAGCCTGTTCATATAATGGCAAATTATATGGATATCCGGTATCATTTAATACATCATTTCTTGTATATAATAAGAAGTATGCTGAACCTGTAGAAACAATTGATCAGATTAGACAGATTAGTGATAATTATCAGGTGACTGATGAGAATCAGGATGTATCAATGGTATTTCAATGGGCACCAGGTTCAATGTTTCTTAATTATCCGGCTTGTGGAAAATATATTAATATAGGCGGCAATAATTCTGAGGACAGTTCTTCGGTTTCTGTAGATGGAGATTCTATAAAGAAAGCACTTAAAAAATATGCTGAGTTAAACAGTGCATTTGGAACAGACAGAAATAATACAAGCCTTGAGACATGTGTGGATTTGTTTTCAACAGGAAATCTGTTATATACAATTCTTGATGCAGACAGTATATCTAAGATTGATTTATCAGAAATAGATTATGGCATATGTAAATATCCTTCAATGGGGAATGATGTTGAATCAAAAGCAATGTCAGTTACTACTATGGCTGTTGTTAATCCATACACTAAGAATGTAGATGCATCGAAGGCTGTAGCAAGAGCTATTTCTTATGATTATGCAGACTATATGGAGAGTACTGCCAAGAAAAGCTGTGCAAGAGCTGATATTAAGGTTAAGAGAAATGTAGAAAACTATAAAGCAATGCATGATATTTATTCAGACTCTGTGGTCAAAGCTAAATATATTGGTGTTGGTGAAGTGTATATGAGATATGAAATTATGCTTCATCAGGTATATGACGGTACAAATGTCGATGAAGCATATAATTCATTTGCAGCATGCATAGACAGAATGGCAAAACAGACTGAAGCTTCTACAGTCAATTCAGGAAACGGTTCTTCAAAATAATGTATAATATTCCTGCTATTAACTTATAATTATTCTATAGAAAACTTATGGAGGTTATAAGCTGATGGCAGGTTTTTTAATTGCAATAATATCAGGAGCACTTATGAGTTTACAGGGGGCGTTTAATACAAATGTTACGAAAGCAAGCAGTGTGTGGGTTACGGCAATGTTTGTGCAGTTGACAGCACTGGCGACTTGTGCGATTATGTGGGTAATTGACGGAAGACCTGATATCATGAAGCTGTTTAAGGTTGATAATAAGGTTACACTTCTTGGAGGTGTGATAGGTGCATTTATAACATTTACAGTTATTAAAAGCATAAGTGGTCTTGGAATTGCTAAAGCGGAGGTTACAATCGTAGTTGCACAGATAATAGTGTCATATCTGCTGGGACTTTTCGGGCTGTTTGGAAGTGAGAAGACTACATTTTCATGGATTAAGCTCGTGTCGCTTCTTATTACGGTTGCAGGAGTATGTATGTTTTATTTTCTTGGTAATCCGTCAACGGATTAATATATTATGAATAATTATGATAAATGTCAGAAAAATCTGGCAGGAAGGAACAGAATGGAAGATTTATTCAGCGTATGCGGAAAGATACGATTAAGAAAAGGTGAAGGAAGAACCTTAAAGGCAGGCGGTGCCTGGGTATATGATAACGAAATTGAATGGATGTCTGACGGAATAATTGACGGACATCTTGTTGAGGTGCTCGATTTTGATGATTATTTCATGGGAATCGGATTTATTAACAGAAAATCCAAGATTACAGTAAGAATGCTTGCAAGACACACTGATGTTGTTGATGAGGCATTTATTGAGGAGAGAGTAAGGGCTGCGGTTGAATACAGATTTGACACAGTAGATACTTCTGCCTGTCGTCTTATATTCGGGGAGGCAGATTTTCTGCCGGGGCTTGTTATAGATAAGTACTCAGATGTGCTTGTTGTAGAATCGCTTGCTTTAGGAATTGACAGATTTAAGTCACTAATTGTCGAAAAAGCGAAGGAAATCCTTCGTGAAAAAGGTATTGAAATTCGTGGAGTATATGAAAGAAGCGATGCCAAAGTCCGTACACTTGAAGGAATGGAGAGAGTAAAGGGCTTTATTGGTGATGAATTTGACACTAATGTTGAGATAGTTGAGAATGGTGTCCACTATATGATAGATGTTGTGAATGGACAGAAGACAGGGTTTTTCCTCGACCAGAAGTACAACAGACTTGCAATGCAGAAGCTGTGTAAGGACAAGAGAGTATTAGACTGCTTCACCCATATGGGTACATTTGCATTAAATGCAGGAATTGCAGGTGCTAAGGAAGTTACAGGACTTGATATATCTGAATATGCTGTTGAACAGGCAAGAGCCAATGCTAAGCTTAACGGACTTGAGGATACAGTACATTTTAAATGTGCCAATGTATTGGATGAGCTGCCGAAGCTTAACGAAGCAGGTGAGAAATATGACGTTGTAATACTTGACCCGCCGGCATTTACCAAATCGAGGGAAGCTACAAAGAACGCAATTAAGGGCTACAGAGAAATCAATATGAAGGGACTTAAGCTTGTCAAAGACGGCGGCTATCTTGCAAGCTGTTCATGCTCACACTTCATGACACAGGAGCTTCTTACCAAGACTATTAAGGAAGCCGCTAAAGCTGTACATAAAAGACTCCGTCAGGTCGAGTTCAGGACACAGTCACCTGACCACCCAATACTGTGGGAGGCGCAGGAGAGCTATTATCTGAAATTCTTTATCTTCCAGGTTGTGGATGAAAAATGATACAGGCATTAATTTAAACTATCCAGGACCGTTAATCTGAGTCTTTTATGATGTTTTGTTATAATTATATGTATCCGCATACTATTCCGAGTATTGCGGATAAGCATATAATTAAAATTGGATTTAATTTTTTGAATGCTAAAACTACGGATATCAGAAATATAATTAATGTTGTATAAAAAGAAATATCAGTAAAAACAGTAGTATTAAACCCTTGTGGTATGAAAACGGTTGAACTCATCGAAATTACAGCAGAACCAATCAAACCAACTACAGCAGGTTTTAATCCTGACATACATCCCTTTATGACTATACTTTTTTGAAATTGAATAAAACATTTTGCAACAATAAGAATGATAATAAAGGATGGGAGTATCACTCCGAGTGTTGCACAAAAAGAACCGAAAATACCGCCAACCTCTGCTCCTACATATGTTGCTATATTTACAGCAAATGGTCCAGGTGTACTTTCGCTAACTGCTATAAAATCAATAAGTGACTGTGAATCTATCCAATTATGAGCAATAACTTCATCCTGAATCAATGGTAACATAGCATAACCACCGCCAAAGGTAAATGCACCGATTTTTAAGAAAATATAAAAAAGCTCAAGATAAATCATTAACATTTCCTCCTTAATATGGTAATAGATGTTACTAAACCTAATATTGCACAGCTGATAATTACAATAAGCACATTTACATTAAGCAAAGCAGTCAAAATAAAAGAACATGCCATAATTATATAGGAAATAACATTCTTAGGGCATTGAATATACATTGACCAGAGAGCTTTGATAATCAGAGCAAGTACACCAGCTCTGATACCATTAAAGGCATATTGTATAATTTTTATGCTTTGGAATTCTTTAAGTACAAAAGATATAATAAGAATAATCAGGTAGGATGGTATCACAACTCCAAGTGTTGCAAATAGTGCCCCCAAAAAACCACAGATACGAAAGCCAACAAAAGTAGCCGCATTAATTGCAATTGGTCCGGGAGTTGACTCGGAGATAGCCACTATTTCAAGAATATCATTATCAGTTATCCAATGCTTCTTCTCAACAATTTCTTTTTGAATCAGTGGTAACATAGCATAACCGCCTCCAAAAGTAAATGCACCTATTTTTATGAAAGTTAAAAAGAGCTGTATAGCTTTTGGAATTTTATTATTCATCGTAAGTCTCCTTCTGTGTGTTGGTGATTGGCATGGAATCTTTCATCTTATCAAGCAGTTCATAAGGAACGAATAAATGTCCCATGCCGGTTCCAAGCTGGATATGTGGTTTATTCTTACCGTGATAATCAGAACCGCCGGATATCAGCAGATTTCTTTCAGAAGCAATCCGTCTGATTGATAATTCATCACCCATCTTGTAGGTTGAATATATGGCTTCAATTCCATCAAGTCCGGCAGAGCACATATGGTCAAGCAATTTGTTCATCTGGCATTGCCAAGATGATATAGAACCGGGTGAGCTAAGATTGCAATACCGCCGGCTTGGTGAATACGCTCAATAGCTTCTGCAGGGTCAACTTTGACTCTTGGCACAAAACAAGGCTTTCCCTGACTTAAATATCTGTCAAATGCTTCATTCCTGTCTCCAACAGCTCCAATTGTAACAAGTCTGTCTGCAAAATGAGCTCTTGTAATTACAGCGTCGCCATAAGTCTTTATCATATCTTCATATGTAATATTAATTCCAATATTCTGAAAACGTTCACATACCTGCTTATTTCTTTCATCTCTTGAGTTTAGCTGTTTATTAAGAAATGAATTAAATTCATTGTCGTGATAATCTATAAAAAGCCCGACAACATGTATCTCAGTATTATCAAAATTAGTACTTATCTCAACTCCGGGAATAACTTCAAGTTCGTGGCCTTTGTTATTAACATTTTCACATGCTAAAAGAGCTTCCTTAACTCCCCTAGTAGTGTCATGGTCAGTAAGTGCAAATGCAGCGAGTCCCTTCTCAATTGCCTTATCAACCAGAACAGCAGGAGAATCAGTTCCGTCAGAGCATGTGGAATGAACATGTAAATCTATCTGTTTCATAGTAAGCTCCTCTTATAAAATATAAATATAATTCTACCATACTCAGACAACTTATTAAAGTGTAAAACATTTGGCAAAGTGTTTAAAAGATGTTGTAAGAGACGGCATTGTGCGATAAAATAACAGTATATTTTTGGAGGGAGGTTTACTGATGGAAAGACAGTTAGTACCAGGCGGATTTTATAAGCATTTTAAGAATAAGCTGTATCAGGTAAAGTGTGTTGCATATCATTCAGAAACCAAAGAGAAAATGGTGGTATATCAGGCTATGTATGGTGAATATGCTGTGTATGTAAGACCATATGATATGTTCATGAGTGAAGTGGATCATGTAAAATATCCGGATGTAGCACAGAAATATAGATTTGAGCAGGTAGATCCTTTGACGATGCAGGAGATATCTGACAATTTACAGTCTGACAATTCACAGGCAGTAAGAGTTAATTCAGACAATAGAATTAATGAAGCATACACATTAAAAGAGGACAGTGTGGATAACTCGCTGGCCCAGCCAGAGCAGCAGGTTGCTGCAGAGGACAGCGTTCTCGACAAGTTTTTAGATGCGAGAGAATATGAGGAAAAGCTTGATGTCCTTATAAGATACAAGAGTAAATTTACCAATACAATGATAGATATTATGGCTGAATCACTGGAGATAGTTGTTCCGGAAGGTGAACTTTCTGGAAGAATTGATTCTTTAAGAAAGGTTTTACAGGCACATACAAAGTATGAAGGAAGCCATTTAAGACCGTAATAATTCGCACAGATTCTGCATAAGAATATGTGGATTATATAAATATATTACAATTATCTGACAACTTTACAAAAAATTTACAATTGACGAAAAATGTGAATAACTATGTGGATATTGTGGAAAAGTTCAGGGATAAAGGAGAAATTATGAGAATAGTAGTTTTAGCAGGTGGAACAAGTACAGAAAGAGACGTTTCATTAGTCACAGGATACAGAGTATGCGAGAGTCTTAGAAGAAACGGACATGAAGCAAATATGCTTGATATCTTCTTAGGTGTTGATGACAGTGAGGTTAAGACATTTTTTACAGAAAAGAATGATTTGGGAGAACTATCTGACAATTTAAAGAAGAAAACAGCGGACATTCCGGCAGAGGTTAAGAGAAGAACTGAGGCTAGAGAAAGCTTTTTCGGACGTAATGTATTAGAATTGTGCAAAGAAGCAGACATGGTATTTATGGGACTTCATGGAAGCAATGGCGAGGATGGTAAGGTTCAGGCTACATTTGATCTGCTTGGAATCAGATATACAGGTACAGATTATTTAAGCAGTGCTATATCAATGAGCAAGGAACTTGCTAAGAAGGTTCTTGTACCAGAGGGAATTCCTATGCCTAAGGGTGTGACATTACATAAAGGACATAAGATTGAATATGTTCCATTCCCATGCGTTGTTAAGCCTTGTTGTGGGGGTTCAAGCGTTGGTGTTTCGATAGCACATAACGAGAAAGAGTTTGAAGAGGCCCTCAATGAAGCATTTTCTTATGAAGATACTGTACTTGTTGAAGAGTTTGTTGATGGAAGAGAATTCTCAGTTGCAGTGCTTGATGGAAAGGCACTTCCAGTAATTGAGATTGAACCGCTGGAAGGCTTCTATGATTACAAGAATAAGTACAAGGCTGGCTCTACTAAGGAGACATGCCCTGCCAATATTCCGGAAGATATTGCAAGCCAGATGCAGTTTTGGGCAGAAAAATGCTGTCAGGCAGCAGGCGTTACAACATACGCAAGGGTTGATGAACTTCTTGACAAGAATAATAATATATTCTGTCTTGAGATTAATACACTTCCGGGAATGACTGACACAAGCCTTATTCCTCAGGAGGCTGCAGCAGTAGGTATATCGTATGATGAGCTTACAGAGAAGATTATCGAGATATCTCTTGCAAAGTATGAATAAAATGTTAAGCATGAATAAATAATGAGGTTGTTGTGGTTATGATTAAGGAACTTGTTAAGAAAAACAGATCATACAGAAGATTTTATCAGGATAGGAAGCTGACAAAGCAGCAGCTTATGGAGCTTGTTGAGACTGCAAGACTTACTCCGTCAGCAGCTAACAGACAGCCATTTAAGTATAGAATTGTGTGTGATAAGGAAGAGAATGAGAAAGTTTTCAGACTATTAGGATTTGCCGGATATTTAAAGGACTGGGATGGTCCATCTGAAGGTGAGAAGCCAACAGGATATATTGTTATAACCTGTCCAGAGAATGTCAATGATGAAGTTGATGCGGGAATTGTCGGACAGACAATGCTTCTTGAAGCTACAGAAGCCGGATTTGGCGGATGCTTTTTTGGCAATGTTAAAAGAGATGAGTTAAAGGCACAGCTAAATATACCGTCTGAATTAAAGATTGTGTATGTCATCGCATTTGGCTATCCTAAAGAAGAAGTGGTGCTTGAGGATATTCCTGCGGATGGAGATATCAAGTATTACAGAGATGAGAATCAGGTACATCATGTGCCTAAGAAAAGAATTGAGGATATTGTGTTATGAAGGGAATGACCTTAAGAGCCATGACACAAGCTGTTAACGGCATATATCATGGCAATGGAGAAGATTATGACAAAGAGATTACTGCCATTACGATTGACAGCAGAAAGGTAGCTGAGGGCGGGCTTTTTATTGCCATTAAAGGTGAAAGAAGTGATGGACATGATTTTATAGGACAGTGCTTTGAGAAGGGCGCTGCATGCGTTATTTCTGAGAAGGAGCTGCCGGATGAAGAACATTCGTATATACAGGTTGAATCAAGTCTTCAGGCATTAAAGGACCTTGCACTTCTTTACAGAAATAATCTGGATGTCAAGGTTGTAGGAATCACAGGAAGTGTTGGCAAAACAAGTACCAAGGAAACAATAAGTTCTGTGCTTTCTGAGAAATACAGAGTATTAAAGACACTTGGTAATTTCAATAATGAGATTGGATTACCACTTACTGTTTTCAGACTGACAGATGATGATGAAGTTGCTGTTCTTGAGATGGGAATCAGTGATTTTGGTGAGATGGACAGATTATCTAAGATTGCACAGCCTGATATATGTGTTATCACTAATATTGGCCTTTGCCACCTTGAGAATCTTGGAACAAGAGATGGTATACTTAAGGCTAAAACAGAGATATTTAATTATATGAATCCGGATGGAATTGTTATTCTTAACGGAGATGACGACAAATTATCAACAATCAGCCAGGTACACGGCAAGCGTCCTCTTGTGTTCGGAATAAGCAACAAAGACGGGGTATATGCAGATAATATAAAGAGCCTTGGACTTGATGGAACTAGCTTTACAATTCATGGCCTTGATACAGCAGATAAATATTCAACGTTTGACATGACAGTACCGGTACCCGGACATCATATGGTATATAATGCGATGGCTGCTGCACTTGTTGGTTCTGTGCTTGGTCTTTCATCTCTTGAAATTGAGCGTGGTGTAAGAAATTTAAAGACAATTGCAGGAAGAAACAATATTATTAAGGAAAATGGCTTCACAATAATTGATGACTGTTACAATGCCAATCCGGTTTCAATGAAGGCATCGCTTGATGTTCTTGACACTGCTATTGGAAGAAAAGTTGCTATTCTTGGAAGTATGTTTGAGCTTGGTGAGAACGAGAAACAGATGCATTACGATGTTGGGATGTATCTTGGAACTAAGGATATTGATGTACTTATAACAGCAGGTGACCTTGCTGCACAGATTGCGGCAGGAACAAGAGCATATATTGATACTAATTACAATGCGCATGGTTGTGAAGTACATGATTTTGAAACAAGAGATGATATGTTAAAAAGTATTGGACATATTCTGAAAACAGGTGATAATATACTTATAAAGGCTTCTCATGGAATGGAGTTTACCAAAGTTGTAGAAGCTGTTAAAACAATTAATGTATAAAGGAGAATTATGAGCAGAGCAGTAAGAAGAATAGGGATAATTGCGGTACTTGTACTTGTTGTGGGAGTATTTGCCGGATGTGGAAAGAAAGATTCAGTTGTAGGAACATGGGAAGGTGATGATTATACATATACCTTCAATGCAGATGGAACAGGAACACAGCAGATTGGCGGTATCAATGTTAATATTTCATCATACGAGGCTAAGGATGGAAAGCTAAGCATAACTGTTACATATCTTGGAACAGATGATACAACAGAATTTGCTTACACATTGAAAAAAGATGTGCTGACACTGACAAGCGGTGATGACACAATTACACTTAACAGAAAATAATATTTTATAAAGGCTTTTGTACCTGAAATATGGCGCAAAAGCCTTTTTTTAAAATAAATATATTTTATATCTTTACAAATATTATTCTGCATGATCCTTTTTTTAAAATAAATATATTTTATATCTTTACAAATATTATTCTGCATGATATTATCTATAATATAAAAAGCGCTTTTTTAAATAAAATATATCTAGAGGAGGATAAGTATATGCATGATATTATCGAACATTATGGAAAAGTAGTTATAGCACTTGCGGGAGTGCTTGCTGCAGTACTGCTTACAGCAGCGGTTGTTACTATTGTTACAGACAGAACCAAGGAGGCAGTAAGCGACATATCGTATAAAGAACATATATATGATGCAATAGATGCAAGTAAACCGGAGTAGTACAGGATAGGAGAATATATGGAGAAAGAACAGCTTCAGCAACTGATAGATAACAATAAGGATGATCTTTTTTCAGAAATTCAGGATGAGATATCAGATGAATCTGTTACAGATATTGAGTGGGATGGACACAATCTGTGGATAACCCAGTTGGGAAGAGGATGCTATATTGCCATGAAAGAACTAAGTGATAGATATATGGATAATCTGTCAATAAGACTTGCTAATATTATGGGGGTACCTTTTAACAGGGTACACCCGATATTGGAAGCGAACACCGAAACCCTGAGAATTTCAATATGGCATGAATCGCGTTGTGGAAAGAAAAGCATGGCTATAAGAAAAATACCGGGAAAGCTTCGTTTCGGACATGCTGATCTGATTCAGTCTGACTATGCACCAGAGAGCATTATCACATTACTTGAGAATTGTGTAACTGCACATTTGTCAACAGTTATAGGTGGACAGCCGCATGCAGGAAAGACAGAGCTTCTCAAGTATCTTGCAACATTTATTCCGGCAGAAGAAAAGGTTGGAGTATATGAGGACAATCAGGAAATTCATTACCGTCAGATTAATCCTCACAGCAAATGTGTTGAATTTTTTGTTGATTCCAAAGTATCGTATCAGGACATTATTAAAGCAGGGCTTAGACATAATATTGACTGGGTGTTGTTATCAGAGTCAAGGGGACCGGAGGTTATGGAACTGCTTAACAGCCTTTCGACAGGTGCATATTGTATGACAACAATGCATCTGGACGATATAAGGGATATGCCAGACAGAATGTATTCAATGCTTGGAAAGGGTGAATCTTCGGAAAGATTTATTAACAGTATATATAAGTATATAGATCTGGTGGTATTGGTGGATTGTGACAGATTTGAAAAAAGAAAGATAAGGCAGGTTGGGTTTCTTAGCAGGAATAATGGCAGTAACAGCTGTACTGTTATATATGAAGACGGGGAATTTAAGGATACTCATATTCCAGAAGATATTAAAGATAAATTTGTAAGATTTGGAATAGACAATCCGTATGTATGGAGGCATGATTGAGAAGAGTATTAAAGTATTTATCGGTTAATCAGATTATAAAGGATATATCTGATGTTAATGGTGTGATGTCGGTAAAGAGATTTATTATCACTACAATAATGGCAGGGGGCGCGGTATTTGGTGCCTGTATGCTGTACAGGGTTAATTATGTTCTGTCAGCACTGGCTATGCTTATGGTGGTGCTTATGGTGCCGGGACTTGTAAGGGGATATTTCAAGGAAAGATATGATGCTGCAAGATTTTCGAATGTTGATATTTATCTTCATCAGATTTCATATTCGTTTATGAGAACACCAAAGATTAATCAGGCATTAAAGGATGTATATGAGATAAGCAGTGGAAGCCTTAAGCAGTGTATAGGAAGGGCGTTAGATGAACTTCAATATGGAATGGGAGACAGAGTGTATAATGATGCACTAAAGATTATTGAAGAAGAATATGGATGTGCAAGAATAAGAACTCTTCATAAGTTTATTATAAGCGTTGAAGAAAAGGGTGGAAGATATGCCGGTGCTATGGAGGTGCTACTTGAGGACTTTGACAGATGGGTTAATAATGTGTACAGGTATCAGGAAGAAATCCGAAAGATAAAAAGAGATATATCTGCAGGCATAATTATAAGCATGGTACTGGCTATGCTGACAACAATAATGTGTAATATGCTTAATATGTTTTCAGATAAAACGGTCAGTATTACTGATTCTGTTGCATATCAGAGTGCAGCAGTGGTTTTTGTAATATTATGCATGTCGTTTTTTACATACACAAGGAAGCATTACAGGTTTGATTGGCTTGGTAAAAGCAGAACAGATAAACAGATAATGTATGATTATAATATTGTGTTTAAGTCAGATGTGTGGAGGCTGACAATTAAACTTCTGCCAGTCTGGCTGATATTAATAATTGCTATGGCAGTGTTGTTTATATTTGATATGAAACTGCCTGCAGTATGTATGCTGGCAATAATTATTGTTCTTGTGAGCACGCCTTTTTTACAGAAAAAAGGTGCCCAAAGAAGAGTGAAAAATGATTTATATCTTGGATTTACAGAATGGTTAAGAGAACTGTCTGTTAATCTTGAGAACAAGCCTTTATTGTCTGCTGTAGAGGATACTTATGACTGCTGTCCGGTTATAATGAAAGAACCATTGGAGAAGTTTATTTGTGACATTGAGAATAATCCGTCAGATGTAATGCCGTATTATGGCTTTCTTAAAGAATTTGGTGTTACAGATATTCAGGCAGCAGTAAGAATGCTTTATTCAATAGGGGAGCTTGAACAGGATAGTATGTCAGCAACAATTAATAATATAGTCAGGAGAAATTATGAATTATCGGATAAGGCGGAAATTACACGATATATGGACAGTACAAGCATGATGAAGTTTTCGGAATATTTTCCTACATTTTTCGTGGCATTTAAGATGGCTGTGGATATGATGCTTGTAGTTACAATGTATCTGTAAGCTGGATCATGAATTAATAATTAGAGCGGGAGGCATTCAATGGAAAGTCTTATTGAAGAATACGCAGGAATAATAATTGCAGTAATAACAATATATTCTATGATATTGATATTCATGATGATCCTTATGGGGGAAATGGGTGTATGAAAGAAATTATAGAGAATTATACAGATGTTATAGTAGGGGCGTCAATGGTTATAGCCATGGCTGCTATGCTTGGATATGCTGTTACTGCGTACAGGGAAATATTATTTAATGTTATAAAAGCGTGTATTGGACAGGGAGGATTATGAAAGGTATTATTGAAGCGTCTGTTTATCTGGTGTTATTTGCAATTATATGCATGTTCAGCATAGATTTTATAAGAATTAATAAAGATGTGTCAGATGCCAGTGAAGTGAGTCAGTATGTAGAGAATTATATAGAGGCATGTTGTGGGGATGGATTTGACAATGTACTTACAGAAACACAGAGAAATGCCAGATTTGCTGCACTGAAAAATTCTATTGATAATAATAATGCTGTGCTGAGTTATGGGGAAAGAAAGAGAACAGGGGATTACGAATATATTGAATATACATTTTCTTACAAATTAAATGCAGCAATGTTTGGATATTCATCATGGCATGAATATAAAGGGCTGGCAAGATACAGTGTAACAGGATAGAAATATGGCATCAGAAAATGGAGGATACAGTTGAGAGGAGTTGTTACATGCAGCGGGTTTATGGTTGCATTTGCAATAGTAATAATTATACATGCTACTATAACCGGCAATAATATAAGATATCAGGAAGTTAAACACAGTCTGGATTCGGCAATGGATTATGCATTTGACAGGCTTGGGGATGTGTATGCTGATGTTGATTTTACATCATATAGAGATGAAAAAAGGCATGAGATATTAACAGATTTAATGAAAGAATTCTGCAATGTATTACACAAAGAAATTACTTCTGATGGAAATATAGAAGTCGCACTGATATATGCAGATATGGATAAAGGATTATTTCAGATAGGAGTAACTGAGGAGTACGCACACCCGTTTGGGGGCAGGACTGGTAAATGTTACTATGAAAAAACATATTCCTTTAATTGACAAATGATTTCTTATATCATAGAATATTCTGGTGTGCCTGAAAAGGAGCGTACTAGAATGATATGATAAGGAGACTATTATGGAACTTCAGATTTTACACTGGTTTGAATCATTACATAATCCTGTAACAGATCCGGTTATGTATGCTATAACCTGTCTTGGAAATGCTGGAATATTCTGGATTTTATTATGTGCGGCGTTCTTATTTATACCGGTATTTAAGAAAGACAGAAAGTTAGGACTTAGTATGGCAATTGGACTAATTCTGTCACTTATTATGTGTAACGGAATTATGAAGAATCTGTCAGCAAGAATAAGACCATTCAATGCAGATCCGACATTTGAGAATCTTTATGGAATCTTTAATGGTATTAAGGACTGGTCTTTTCCATCAGGACATACATCAGCTTCTTTTGCAGCGGCATTAGCTATTATATTGTGGGACAGAAAGAAAGGAATTCCTGCAGTTATACTTGCAGCTCTGATTGCAGTTTCAAGATTATATCTTACAGTTCATTATCCGACAGATGTACTTGCGAGTCTGTTACTTGGATCACTGTATGGAGTAATAGGTTATTTTGTTACAAAGCTTATTATGAACAGATCAGAGAAAGCAAGAAAGGTGTTTTCGGGAGAAGAACCTTATAAGAAGCTTTTTGCCAAGGCATAATGAATATGTAACTATGTGACTGTTTTTAAGAAAGGACGATTGTATATCATGATGGATGTGGTATTTGATACTATTATTGATAGTGTTAAACTGTTGCCGTTTCTTTTTCTGACTTATCTTGCTATGGAGTATCTTGAACATAAGACAAGTGCCAGGACGAAGAAGTTTGTCAAGGATTCTGGCAAGGCTGGGCCTGTTATAGGAGCTTTACTTGGAGCTGTTCCACAGTGTGGTTTTTCTACAGCAGCATCTAACCTGTATGCAGGTAAAGTAATTACTATGGGAACACTTATTGCCATCTTTATGTCTACTTCAGACGAGATGATACCAGTATTTTTATCAGAACAGGTAGATGTATTAGTGCTTGTCAAGCTTATACTCATTAAGGTTTTTATAGGTCTTATAATGGGTGTTGTAATTGATCTGATAGTGAGAAGAAGCAAGAAAAGTTATAATATGGTAGAAAAGATTGGACATGTATGTGATCATGACCACTGTGGCTGTGAGACAAGCATATTTAAGTCAGCGTTAAGACATACAATAACTATATTTGCATTTATTGTTGTTATATCTTTTGCACTTAATACTTTAATTCACTTTGTTGGTGAAGAGACTTTGGGAAATCTTATACTTAATAAGCCTGTCATTGGACCGTTGATAGCGGGAATTATAGGTCTTATTCCTAACTGTGCATCATCAGTAGTATTAACACAGCTTTATATTGAAGGCGTACTTGGACTTGGCTCTCTTATGGCAGGACTGCTTGCCGGTTCGGGAGTAGGTATTCTTGTGCTGTTCAGAGAGAACGATGATATGAAGGATAATTTTAGAATTCTTGCGATTCTTTATGTGAGTGGTGTAGCATGGGGAATTATAATTGATGCATTATCAAAGATTATATTGTAAGATTGGCAATTTAACAGATTAATATTAATCTCCGGTTATTGGGAGTGTATCTTTCAGGATACATTTTTGATAATCGGAGATTTTTTTATTGAATTAGAAATAAAACAGTGATAGAATGACTTTTAGAAAGATACTTTATAAAAGTTTAACATGAGTTGAAAAAGGAGGTAGTGTTTTTGCAGAGTGTATTGGATGCTGGATTTAAGAAATATGGCAGAGTTATTGCTGATATTGATACCAGTGAAATAGTGAAACTTATGGATTCGTATGATATGCCTGAAGATGTTGTATATGTTGCAGGTGATGAAAAGCTTGAAAATACACAGATTCATAAGGTAATGGAAGAGAGTATATATGGTGGATGTCCTGTACAGACAGGGTATTGTAATGGACATAACCAGAAACTTAATGCACTGGAATATCACAGAAGTTCAGAAGTTAATATTGCGGCAACAGATATGATTCTGCTGCTTGGCAAAAGAGAAGATGTGGAAGATGATTTTACATATGATACATCTAAGGTTGAAGGATTCTTTGTGCCAAAGGGTACTGCCATTGAGGTGTATGCTACAACTCTGCATTATGCACCATGTGGTGTGGACGGACATGGCTTTAAGTGTGTAGTTGTACTTCCGAAGGGAACGAATCTTGATGTAGTTAATACTCATGCGACAGCAGAAGATAAGCTGCTTGCGGCATCTAATAAATGGCTGATAGCCCATGAAGATGCTCATATAGATGGAGCATTTAACGGCTTAAGGGGAGAGAATATAACAGTATAGGTTAAAGGAGATAAGTTATGAATAATACACCAGTTATGAAAATCGGTATTGTTGCAGTTTCAAGAGACTGCTTTCCAGAATCACTTTCAGTTACAAGAAGACAGAATCTTGTAAAGGCATATGAAGCAAAGTATGGCAAGGGAGATATCTATGAATGTCCGGTATGTATCGTTGAGAGTGAGATACATATGATGCAGGCACTTGAGGATATTAAGAATGCAGGATGTAATGCACTCTGTGTATATCTTGGTAATTTCGGACCTGAGATTGCTGAGACAATGCTTGCAAAAATTTCAACGGACCTAAGATGTTCATTGCGGCAGCAGAGGAGACATCAGCTAATGGAGGTCTTGTTCAGGGACGAGGCGATGCTTATTGTGGAATGCTTAATGCAAGCTATAATCTTAAGCTTCGTGGAGTTAAAGCATATATTCCGGAGTATCCTGTTGGAACAGCAGAAGAATGTGCAGATATGATTCATGAATTCATACCTGTAGCAAAGGCGGTATACGCATTAAGCAATCTTAAGATTATCAGCTTTGGTCCAAGACCTAACAATTTCCTTGCATGTAATGCACCAATCGCAGGTTTATATAATCTTGGTGTTGAGATTGAGGAAAATTCAGAGCTTGATTTATTCGAGAGCTTTAATAAGCATGCAGGAGATGAAAGAATTCCTGATGTTGTAAGGGATATGGAAAAAGAGCTTGGTACAGGAAATAAAAAGCCTGAAATCTTAAGCAGACTCGCACAGTATGAGCTTACATTAACTGACTGGGTTGAATCACATAAGGGCTCAAGAAAATATGTTGCAGTAGCAGGTAAATGCTGGCCGGCATTCCAGACACAGTTCGGATGTGTTCCTTGTTATGTCAACTCAAGACTTACTTCAAGAGGAATACCTGTATCATGCGAGGTTGATATATATGGTGCATTGAGTGAATTTATCGGAGAAGTTGTAAGTGACGATATTGTTACACTTCTTGATATTAATAATACAGTTCCAGCAGATATTTACAATGAGGATATCGCAGGCAGATATGCTTATACACAGAAGGATACATTTATGGGATTCCATTGTGGCAACACTGCATCAAGCAAATTGTCATTCTGCGAGATGAGAAACCAGATGATTATGGCACGTTCACTTCCTGAAGAAGTTACTAATGGTACACTTGAAGGGGATATCGTTCCGGGAGATATCACATTTTTCAGACTCCAGAATTCATCAGATAACAAGCTTTCTGCTTACATAGCACAGGGTGAAGTTCTTCCGGTAAGAACGCGTTCATTTGGTGCAATAGGTATATTTGCTATTCCAGAGATGGGAAGATTCTACAGACATGTGCTTATTGAAGGCAATTTTCCACATCATGGTGCAGTTGCATTCGGACATTTTGGAAAGACACTTTTTGATGTGTTTAAGTATATCGGTGTTGAAGATGTGTCATTCAATCAGCCTAAGGGCATGCTTTACAAGAGCGAGAATCCATTTGCATAAACAGATGCGGTTATAGATATATGATTGCGGAAAGGAGTCTGGTATGAATTATATAGGAATTGACCTTGGAACTTCGTCGGTCAAGCTTGTTCTTATGGACACAGCAGGACATATCATTGCAAATGTTTCAAAGAGTTATCCGATTGATTACCCTAAGGCTGGCTGGTCAGAGCAGAATCCATATGACTGGTATGATGCCTGTATAGAAGGCATGAAGGAACTGCTTGACGGACAGGATGAATCAACAGTTGGTGGTATCAGCTTTGGTGGACAGATGCATGGACTTGTTATTCTTGATAAGAATGATGAGGTTATAAGACCGGCTATTTTATGGAATGACGGAAGAACAACGAAGCAGTGTGAGTACCTGAATGAAGTGATAGGCAGGGATAAGTTATCAGAATATACAGCAAATATTGCATTTGCAGGTTTCACAGCACCTAAGATATTGTGGGTGAAGGAGAATGAACCGGATAATTTTGCTAAGATAGACAAGATAATGCTTCCAAAGGATTATATTGCGTATCGTCTTACAGGTGTGCATTGTACAGATGTTTCAGATGCTTCGGGTATGCTGCTGTTTGATGTGAAGAATAGGCGTTGGTCGCGCCAGATGCTTGATATATGTGGCGTGACAGAGGCACAGATGCCACGCATCTTTGAAAGCAGTGAGTGTGTTGGTACGGTAAAGAAGGATATTGCAGATGAGCTTGGAATAGGAAGTGAAGTAATTGTTGCAGCCGGTGCAGGTGATAATGCAGCTGCTGCAGTAGGCACTGGTACTGTCGGTGACGGACATTGTAATGTTTCTTTGGGAACAAGCGGTACAATATTCATTTCAAGCAAGGAATTCGGAGTGGATTCCAACAATGCACTTCATTCTTTCGCACATGCGGATGGGAAATATCATCTTATGGGCTGTATATTAAGTGCAGCTTCAGCTAATGGCTGGTGGATGGACAAGATACTTGGAACTAATGATTATGCAGGCGAACAGTCACAGATAACAGATGATGACCTTGGCAATAACAATGTGTATTTCCTTCCATATCTGATGGGTGAGAGATCACCGCATAATGACGAATTTGCAAGAGGCACATTTACAGGAATGACAATGGATACAGAGCGTAAGGACATGACACAGGCAGTTCTGGAAGGCGTTGCATTTGCAATAAGGGACTGCTTCGAGGTTGCTAAGAGTCTTGGCATAAAAGTGGAGTCAACCCGTATGTGCGGTGGTGGCGCTAAGTCAGAACTGTGGTGCAAGATTATGGCTAATGTACTTGGAATTCCTGTGGAACTGTTAGAGTCAGAGGAAGGTCCTGCTATGGGGGCGGCAATGCTTGCCATGGTTGCAGCCGGGGAGTATAATTGCGTTGAAGATGCGTCTAATGCTCTCGTTAAAGTACGAAAGACAATAAGACCAGACGAGAAGATAATAGAAAGATACGAGGATAAGTACAATAAGTTCAGATGTATCTATCCTGCAATGAAGAATGTATTCAGAACAATTAATGAGTGATTAACAAGGAGAATTTTATTATGAAGTTTTTTATTGATACTGCAAATGTTGAAGATATCCGTAAGGCTAATGACATGGGAGTTATCTGTGGAGTAACCACTAATCCATCCCTTATCGCCAAAGAAGGAAGAGATTTCAAGGAAGTTATCAAGGAGATTACTTCAATTGTTGACGGACCTATAAGTGGCGAGGTTAAGGCTACTACTGAGGATGCAGAAGGAATGATCAAAGAGGGAAGAGAGATTGCAGAAATCCACCCTAACATGGTTGTTAAGATTCCTATGACAGTTGAAGGTCTTAAGGCTACTAAGGTGTTATCATCTGAGGGAATAAAGGTTAATGTTACATTAATATTCTCAGCTAATCAGGCACTTTTAGCTGCAAGAGCAGGTGCAGCATATGTGTCCCCTTTCCTTGGAAGACTTGATGATATATCACAGCCGGGCATTAATCTTATTCAGGATATTGCAGATATATTTGCTAACTATGATCTTAAGACAGAGATTATCTGTGCAAGTGTAAGAAATCCAATACATATTACAGACTGCGCACTTGCAGGAGCTGATATTGCAACAGTACCATATAAGGTAATTGAGCAGATGGTTCATCATCCTCTTACAGATGCAGGAATTGAGAAGTTCAAGAAAGATTATATTGCTGTATTTGGCGAATAATGTAACTGACACACAAGTTAACCGGGATTAAGCGAGAGGTAATGGATGGATTCATCACAGAAACTAACGAACACGGATGTAAAAAAACTTAATAAAAACCGTATATTCAGACTGATATATAATTCGGATAAGATATCAAGGCAGGAGATAGCAGACCAGTTAGGTCTGTCTCTGCCGACGGTCAATCAGAATCTTAAGATGCTCATGGAAGATGGACTTATAGAATATGTTGGCAATTTCACTTCAACGGGTGGAAGAAGGGCACAGGCAATTACTATTGATAATAATGCAAGAAAAGCTATCAGCGTGAATATCAAAGCTGACTATATTAATGTAGATGTAGTCGGACTTAAAGGTCAGATTATATACAGTATGGCTGTTAAAGCACATTTTAGCAAAAGCAGTGCATATATTGAGAAGCTTACAGATGCGGTAAGACATGCAGTGGATTATGTTGGAGCAGACGCAGATGACATTCTGGGAGTTGGCATTACAGTTCCGGGAATACTTGATGATGAAAAGCAGATTCTTATCTCAGCACCACCATTAAAAGCTAAGAACTATGATTTTACAAGGCTTATATCAGCTATTGATTATCCGGTCGTAGTGATGAACGATGCGAGGGCAGAGGCATACGCAGACCACTGGTTTAATGGAAAGCCTGAAGATGAAAAAATATATATTATGCTTGGTGAAGGTGTCGGAGGTGCATATATTAACGCTTCCGCAATCAGAAATGGTGTTCATAACCGTGGTGGCGAATTCGGACATATGGTTATTCACCCTGGAGGAAAGCAGTGCCTGTGTGGTAAGAAGGGCTGTTTTGAAGCATATGTTTCAGAAAAGGTATTATCATCAGAGCTTGATATGACACTTGACAATTTCTTTGAACTGGCAGCGCAGGGGAATAAGAATAATTCCAATGTGTTAGATGAATATATGGACAATCTGGCTCTTGGAATTAATAACATATACACAATGATGGACTGTGATATTGTTCTTGGCGGAACAGTTGCACCATATCTTAAGCAATATGAGAGTAGTATTAAAGAACGTCTTGTTAATGATTATTCCTTTGATACTGATGCGGATTATTTAAGAATATCAGATGGCGGTGGCAGAAAATCAGGGCTTGGTGCAGCATTAAGTTTTGTTGCCAGATTTATTGATGGTGTGGAATAATGAAAGCTTATAAGATAGCGTGAAGTAGTGATTCTTGCTGCATGAGTGCTGAATGCTATGAAGCGTCAGAGGGTTGCATAAGCTTGGAATGCCTCTGTGTTTACCTATAAAAAAGATGTAAAGTGTGTGATTTATAGGTGAATTTCAAACTTGACTATTAAGATAGATAAAAATAATGCTTAAAATACCTATAAGGAGTCGATTAATGACTTCTTATAGGTATTTTTTTGCTTTGAAGAAGAATTTTTGCTGAAATTGATAGAAAAACTCCTATAAATTAGTTCAAATAATGATTCTTATAGGTTCAGTCATGAGAAAAAGGTATTTACGGGCTGCAAAAGCGTGAATTATATGAAAAGTTACCTATAAATCAACAGGTATGAGGATTCTTATAGGACGGAAGCGGAAATAAACACATAAGAAATACATACATGAGTGTTTTATAGGAAATGAGTTTCCAATATCACTCATCAAGACTTTTCATCTTCATTGCCCTGATAAGTCCTCTCACTGATAATAAACCTGGGTCTATTCTTGACCTCCATATATATCTTCCCGATGTATTCCCCGATAACGCCAAGGCACATAAGTTGTATTCCGCCCATGAAGCATACGATACATACTGTACTTGCCCAGCCGGTTACTGTGTTGCCGAGCAGGTTGTCAACGACAGCCCATATAACACCGATGAAGCTGAGGATTGAAACGATAATACCAAGTGACATAACAAGACGGAGTGGTTTTACACTAAGGCTTGTTATGCCGTTTAATGCAAGGTTAAGCATTTTGCTGAAAGGATAGTGCGACTTTCCGGCAAGTCGTTCGCTTCTTGAATAATATACGCTTGTACTTTTAAAACCGACAAGCGGGATAAGCCCACGAAGGTACAGATTAGTTTCTTTGAATTGTGCCAGTTCATTAATCACACGCTTTGATAAAAGCCTGTAATCGGCATGGTTATATACAGTTTCTGCGCCAAGCTTTGCCATGATTTTATAGAAGCCTTTGGCTGTGTTTCTTTTAAAAAATGTATCTGTTGAACGGTCATTTCTTACACCATAGATGATATCACAGCCATCGTGGTAAGCGTCAACCATATCTTCCATTGCATGAATATCATCCTGTCCATCACAGTCTATAGATATAGTCATATCAGCATACTGGGAAGCCTCCATAAGACCGGCAAGTACACTGCTCTGGTGTCCGCGGTTACGGTTCTGGCTTATTCCGATGAAATGTTCATCCTTCTTTGATAAATCCGTAATTATATCCCATGTACTGTCAGAACTTCCATCATTGACAAACATTATCCTGCTGTCAGAACTGATTTTGCCGGCTTTGATAAGATGGTTAAGTTCATCAAGAAACATGCCTGAAGTAACAGGCAGGACCTGTTCCTCGTTGTAGCATGGAATTACAATATATAAACAATCAGGTCTGTTCATAAAAACCTCCCGTTAAAGTTTTTGCTGTTCAATAGTGTATTCCCTGTATTGCCTGTAACTCTTATTATCTTGATTAAGAATAATAAAACGGTTGAATATAATTGCTATGAATAAAAGAATTACAGCGAATACACCACATTTGTATAAATGCTTCTTTGTGACTGAGGACAGTTTCTTTGCCATGCTGTAAAAACCAATAATACTAAGAGGCAGTAACAGCATGAAATAAGGAAGCGTGTACTGGCATTTGCCTTCCCAAAACAGGTGGAATATGAAACCGCCTATAAAAGTAAGCGGAAGCACAGCAGCACCTGCGAAAGTACCTTCAATAAGTGTATTCACAGCATAAAGCATACTTCCAAATAAAATAATACTCTGCATTATATTAAGAAATGCGATAAATGGTGTACTTCCCTTTAATGAAAGAATATCCGAGATAACAGGGCTTTTCTCAATATCACTGCTGCGGACATTGGTTATCCAGAAACACTGGAATTCAGGGTTATTCCACTGAGAGGCAACTTTCTTTGAAAGAAATGATGTAAATGCTTTGTGGTCGTTTTTATATGTGTCAATATAACCTTTAATCTCTGCTTTAGAAACCTCAGCTTCTTTCTTAGTATCGTAATCGTTATTCTCGTAAAATGCAGCAATACGCCCGCTGTACCAGCCGTCTGCATAAACATTGCCATCAGATGGGTGAAGTCCCATTGCAATCCATGTCCAGCTTGAAGCACCGCTTCCAAGATTGCAGCCGGAAATCTTCTCAATAACAAGCTTTGGAACAACGGCCTGAATTGCAAATCCTGCAATTACGGCACATGTAACAAGAATAATCTGTATATTTCTGTGTCTTAGTGCTTCTGCAACCGTATAGATTATGAGCGCAATCATGAATATAAGATAATTATTCTTAACCATAACGCTTAACATCATGGAAACAGCGCTTATAACAATATATGAAATCTTAAAGCTGTTAAGTTCTTTAAGGCTGTCAATAAAAAGTATTGTGTATTTAAAAGCGGCAGTGGCAAAGAATAATCCTGCAACATTGCCATATATGAATACGCTGTAGAGAGTCCATGGGAAAAACAGAATTCCCAGTATAATAGTGGACAGGCTTGCAATCCGCGGAAGCTTTAAAATTCCGAGTATGTCAGAAAACATCTTGTAAGTGAATACAATCATCACAACATTAAGAAGCTGCCAGAATAAGTAATTATAGTCACCAGCTATGAAACCTATAATGTATTCAATGAACAGAAGCCCAATCTGATTAGTGTATTTTGCTATATAGCCGTTGTACCGGAATGCTGAATAATCACCGTTTCTAAGTCCTCTTGCAGCATCAAGTACATAATACTGGTCAGCGCCTGCATTACTCTGCGTAAGCAGAACCCAGGCAGCACCGCTTATACCAATTATAATAAGACATATATTGCGGATTCGTATAAATGTTTTCTCGTTATTGGAAAGATAACTGTTAATTCTGGTGAAAATGTTATTTCTTATAAGATAAAAGACGGCAGCAACAAGAACAGCCAGTATGATTATATGAAGCCATACATGGTCTCCTGTGTAATAAGTGTGTTCACTTGCATCAGCTGTCAGTCTGCTCGTACTGAAAATGCTTAGCAGAAACAGCCATATGTTAATAATAAGAAACAGACCTAAAACAATATATCTGTATACTGAATAAAGAGTTTTAGACATAATATTCTTCCCCCAGTTGGAATTAATGAAATACTAATCTAAATAATAACATATGATTACATCTATTGAAAGTTGTAAAATCAAATGATTTTGATTATAATGTAGTCATATTTTTTTTGGAGGATATAAACAATGATAGCTGATTCAATGGTTTCTTTAGTAAAAAACAGTTCGGTAATCCGTGCAATGTTCGAGGAAGGCAACAGACTTGCCAAGTTATACGGAGCAGAGAATGTGTATGATTTCTCACTTGGTAATCCTAATGTTCCAGCACCTGCAGAGGTTAATGAAGCGGTTAAGGATATAGTAGATAATGAAGAATCAACATTTATACATGGCTATATGAGTAATGCAGGATATGAGGATGTGAGACAGACTATAGCTGAGTCACTTAATAGAAGATTCGGAACACATTTTAACCATACTAATATTGTAATGACTGTTGGAGCAGCAGGCGGACTTAACACAATATTCAAGACATTACTTAATCCGGGCGAAGAGGTTATGACATTTGCGCCATTCTTTGGTGAATACAGGAATTATGTAAGTAATTTTGGCGGAAAATTAGTGGTTGTTTCACCTAATACTGTGGATTTCCAGCCTAAGCTTGACGAGTTTGAAGCAAAGATAACACCTAAGACAAGAGCTGTTATTGTTAATAATCCTAATAACCCGACAGGTGTTGTATATTCAGAGGATACTATAAAGAAGATGGCTGCTATTATGGATAAGAAGCAGAAGGAGTACGGAACAGAGATTTACTTAATAGCAGATGAACCATACAGAGAGTTAGCTTATGATGGTGTTGATGTTCCATATCTTACTAAATATTACGACAATACTATTGTTGGTTATTCATACAGTAAGTCGCTTTCACTTCCAGGTGAGCGAATCGGATATCTTGTTATTCCTGATGAGGTTACAGATTCAGAAGATGTTAAGTCAGCAGCTTCTGTAGCTACAAGAATTTTAGGATTCGTTAATGCACCTTCACTTATGCAGAGAGTTGTTGCAAAATGTGTTGATGCACAGGTTAATCTTGAGGCATATGACAAGAATAGAAAGGCAATATACGAAGGACTCACAAAGTTGGGCTTTGAATGTGTAAAGCCAGAGGGAGCTTTCTATCTTTTCGTGAAGTCACCTGTTGAAGATGAAACTGTTTTCTGTGAGGCAGCTAAGAAGCACAATATCCTTATGGTTCCTGCGTCATCATTTGGATGCCCTGGATATGTTAGAATTGCATACTGTGTATCTTATGAGACAATTGTTAATTCATTACCACATTTTGCAGAAGTTGCTAAAGAGATGGGATTATAATTATTCGTGAAAGAAGAGGACTTATATATGAAGACATGGGAGAAGAATATTAGAAGAGTTGAGCCATATGTGCCGGGAGAGCAGCCTAAGGTTAAAGATGTTGTAAAGCTTAATACCAACGAGAATCCATATCCTCCAACACCTAAGGTGCTTGAGGCAGCAGAGAGAATGAATATTAGTGATTTAAGACTTTATCCGGATCCTGAGGTTACAGACCTTGTACATGCAATTGCAGCTTATTATGGAATGAATGATAATCAGGTGTTCGTAGGAGTTGGCTCTGATGATGTATTGTCAATGTGTTTCCTGACATTCTTTAATTCAGACAAGCCAATACTGTTTCCTAATATATCATATTCTTTCTACAGTGTATGGGCTGACCTTTACAGAATTCCATATGAGAAGCAGCCGCTTGATAAGGATTTTAATATAATTCCAGAAGATTATTACAAGGAGAATGGCGGAGTGGTATTCCCTAACCCTAATGCTCCTACAGCACTTTATATGGAACTTGATAAGGTTGAAGATATTATAAAACATAATCAGGATGTAGTTGTTATTGTTGATGAGGCTTATATTGATTTTGGCGGAAAGTCAGCAATGGAGCTTGTCAATAAGTATGAAAATGTGCTGGTTGTACAGACATTTTCTAAATCACGTTCAATGGCTGGTATGAGAATAGGTTACTGTTTCGGTAATCCAGAGCTTATAAAGGCTCTTAATGCTGTCAAATTCTCATTCAATTCGTACACAATGAACAGAACTTCAATAAGCTATGGCATTGAGTCTGTCAATGATAAGGAATACTTTGAAGAGTGCGTGGGTAAGATAGTTAAGACCAGAGAGAATGCTAAGGAAAGACTTTCACAGTTAGGCTTCTCATTCCCTGACTCTAAGGCTAACTTTATATTTGCAACACACAAGAGTGTTTCGGCTAAGGAAATATTTGAAAAACTTAAAGAAAAGAACATATTTGTCAGATATTTTAACCAGCCACTTATTGATAATTACTTAAGAATTTCAATAGGAACTGATGAGCAGATGGAAAAGCTTTACGCTGCGTTAGAAGAGATAACAGGACAGGTTAAGTAATATGGGAATACCTTTTGAACAGAGAAATTTTCAGAAAGAACTTGATAAGAAGATAGCGGGCTTCCAGAAGGAAGGAATAGTTCCGACTCTGCTTCTTCATAGCTGCTGTGCACCGTGTAGCAGTCATTGTATTGAATATCTTTCTGATTATTTCCATATAACTGTATTCTACTATAATCCGAATATATCAGCCGAAGAAGAGTATAGGAAGAGAGTAGAGGAACAGAAGAGATTCATCAGTGAATTTCCGGCAAAGTATAAGGTTTCCTTCATAGAAGGCGATTATGATACTAAAGAATTCTATGACATAGCTAAAGGATATGAACAGTGCAAAGAGGGCGGGGAAAGGTGCTTCCGCTGTTATGAACTGCGGCTTCGAAAGACCTGTGAGGTTGCCAAGACTGGTGGATTTGATTATTTTACAACAACACTTACGATAAGTCCGTTAAAGAACAGCGTAAAGCTTAATGAAATTGGCTTAAAGTTGTCAGAGGAATATGATATGCCATATCTTTTATCTGATTTTAAGAAAAAAGAGGGATATAAGCGTTCTATTGAGCTTCACATGAGTATAATCTATACAGGCAGAATTATTGCGGATGTGTCTATTCGCGTTGATTTTTGTATAATGAGTATGATATACTAAAATAAAATTTTGTGGTGATTAAATTTAAAGAGTAGATTGCATTATAATGCGTGAATTGGAGGATAATACTATGGCAAAGAAACATGGATTGGCTAAGGTTGTTTTAGGAGTAGGTGCTGCTGCTGTAGCAGGCAAGGTTGCTTTTGATAAGTTCAAGCAGACTAAGGAAAGATTTGCTAAAGAAGAGAATGATAGTTTTGATGATGAAATCCGTAAGTATAATGCTATCGGAGAGAAGAAGGTTATAGAGGTTGAAGACGAGGTGTTTGCTGGCTGCGAGCTTAAAGCAGTGGCTTCTAAGACAGTACTCGACCTCGGTCTTGCAGTGTTTGAGAAGGATGTATATATTAATTTCTCAAGTAATGCAAGTTCAGTAACTATCATTCTTCCAGAAGGTGTCAATGCAACATGTGATATTTCAAGAAAGATAGCAGGAGTTAAGAACCTTGTTGATAATGTTGATGAGGAAGGAATCCATACAGTATATATTATTGGTAAGGCTGTATGCAGTAATGTAGAAGTTATTCCTGTTAATTTCTATGTCGATGAAGAAGATGAGGAAGATTCTGATTTTGTTGATGAAGATGACTGCCTTGCATCAGATGATGATTTTGATGATGATGTTATATTTGATGAGAAAGACGGAGATGTTGAGGTTGAAGTCAAGGTAATTAATGGAAAAGTATCTGATAATGAGCAGAAAAAACCAGAAGCATCTGAAACAAATACAGATAAGGAAGAAGCAGAAGAAACTGAAAAGGAAGAGGCTGCTGATGGTGATACAGAAGAAACAGAGACAATCGATATTGAAGAAGTATAACAGCTTCATTTGTGCTAAAGATTATGAAGAACAGAGATAAGATATTAGATTACTTTGATAATGTGGCAGATGGCACAATTGTGTCGGCTAATGACATGTATGAGCATGGATTTGGGCGGATGAATCAGGAAGCATTCTTCCGGGCAGTCGAAAGGCTCTCTGACGAGGGTGAGATAATCCGTGTTGGAAGAGGTATGTATATTAAGAAATCAGACGCGCAGGGAGATATTACAGAGCTTTTACTGAATTATTTCTTTGGAGAGGATAATTCAAGCGGAATGTTTACCGGAATACACCTGTATAACAAATATTCACTTACGAATGTCAAGTCTGATAATATAAGCCTGTATTCTAACGTGTGTAAGCAGTCTGTATGTCATATTGGTAATATAGAGGTGAAAAGACCTGCAGTAGAACTTGATTTTAATAATACAAGAATTATTGAGGCAATGGAGATATTCCAGAATTACTTTGAAATTCCTGAACTTGATAAAACTAAATTTGCAAGATATGCAAAGCAGTTTGCAAGGGGTTATGATGATGAGGCTGCGGTAACAGTACTGCGAAGTATGAAGTATAAGAAAAGATCAATTGCTTTTATGAAGAAGGTTCTTGATACATACAAAGTTCCTAATACATTATCTCAGTTTTTAAGTAATGCTTCACATTATAAAGTACCAACATTTAATAAGCTTGCAAGATAATTAAGAATTGGTTTATCTAAGGAAAGGACAGAATATGAAGAAGATAATGATTGCATCAGATATACACGGTTCTGCATATTATTGCAGAAAGCTGCTTGAAAGATATGAAGCAGAGAAGCCAGACAGACTGGTTCTCTTAGGAGATATTCTCTATCACGGACCAAGAAATGACCTGCCTAAGGAATATGCACCTAAGGAAGTTATTGCAATGCTCAATCCTTTGCGCAATGAGATTATATGCGTAAGAGGTAACTGTGATACAGAGGTTGACCAGATGGTGCTTGACTTTAATGTACTTGCAGAGCAGGCATACCTTAATTTCAATGACAGATCAATCGTTCTTGCACATGGACACAAGCTTGATGAGAAGAATATACCTGCATTAAAGGAAGGAGATATTCTACTTTGCGGACATACACATGTACCTAAGTGTGAGAAGAGAGATAATTACATATACATGAATCCGGGTTCTGTTTCAATTCCTAAAGAAAACTCAGAACACAGTTATATGATACTGGAGGATAAGTTCTACTGGAAGAACCTCGATGGGGAAGAGTACATGGAATATTAATATATCATATTTATTTTATACATTTTTAATTGCTTTTATTGGGTTGTGTGTTACCATATGTATGTTGATGTGAATTACTTCAATATATAGAAAGGGAATGTTTTTTATGAACCGATTTAAGCAGAGTTTTTCAAGATTTATGTATGGAAGATATGGCATGGACCAGCTTTCGAGATGTTTATCATATGTAGTTCTTGTTTTGATTATACTTACCTTCTTCTTAAGGAGTAATGTAATATATACAGTAGCACTTCTTGGTATTGTGTACATATATTTCAGAATGTTTTCAAGAAAATATATCAAGAAGAAGTGCTGAAAACCAGAAGTACATGAAGATTCATTATAAATTCATGAGTAAGTTTAACAAGATAAGAGCAAGAATCAAGGACAGTAAGACACATAGAATTTTCAAGTGTCCAAGCTGTGGACAGAAGATAAGAGTTCCTAAGGGAAAGGGCAGAATAAGTATTAAATGTCCTAAGTGTCGTATAGAATTTATCAAGAAAACCTGATATTGAATTAATTAACGGCTGGTGCGTATGCATCAGCTGTTTTCATGTTATTGAAGTTGTCAGCATAGATATTATGTGAACTTAACCGGAGAATTATGTGTGAATCCGAGAATTGAGAATCTATTGCAGATTAGTGCTGATACAAGTGAAGATATAAGGCAGCAGGTACCTGATATGGATGCAGGGTTTGATGACTCTGACAGAACGTGGGAGATAATTGTCAAGACGGCTGGAAGTCTGGACAGGATTAGAAGCATTTATACAAATGCAGAGTTTACGCAGCTTCTGTGTGGATACTGGATTGTAAGAACAACGATTTATAATATTGAAGCACTTGCCACAGAACCAGAGATTATATTTATTGAAAAGCCTAAGGCATTATACTTTGAATTGTATGCAGCTAAGTCAGAAGCCTGTGTTAATGTTGCAAAAGCAGAAGAAACCCAGTATGGAGGCGTGACTGGAAAAGGCGTGCTTGTAGCGGTAATTGATTCGGGAATAGATATAGGTAATAATGAATTTCTTGATGACTCAGGGAATACAAGAATTAAGGCGTTATGGGATCAGACAACAGGCATTACATATTCTGATATGGAAATTAACAGTATACTGGAAGATTACAGGAATGGAGCTGTAATGACACTGCCGGCAAGGGATGTAACCGGACATGGCAATGAAGTTGCAGTTATTGCATGTGGAAGAAGCGGTGTTGCTTCTGATGCTGACATTTTAATTGTAAAGCTGGGAAATTCAGGGGGAAATGCATACATAAGGACAACGCAGATTATGAGAGGCGTTGATTACTGCATAAGAAAAGCTATTGAATATAGTCAGCCGGTTGTGGTTAATATAAGTTATGGCGGAACTTATGGCAATCATGAGGGTGGTTCGATATTTGAAATGTTTATAGATGACTGCTGTTCAACATACAGATGCAGTATATGTATAGGGGTCGGCAATGAAGGAGAAGGCAGAACACATTATTCAGGTCAGCTTATCAGAGGAAATGTACTGGATGCAGAACTTGCAATTGGTGATTATGAGCCGCAGATAAGTATACAGATATGGAAAAGGGCAATGGACAATGCACGAATAGAACTTATTGCACCAACAGGGGAGAATCTGGTTATAAGTGACAGAAATGCGGGAGTTGTGCATCATAACATTAAGAATATGCGTGTCGTATCAAAGGCATATGGGCCGGGACCATTCTATATGGGCGAAGAGATATACGCAGCCATAGTTGCAACAAGCGGATATATTACTTCTGGAATATGGAATATAAGATTTACCGCAGCAAATGTGTTGGATGGATTCTTTAATATGTGGCTTCCTCCGGTTTCGACATTAAGCAGTGCAACAGGATTTTTAAGGCCATCGCCTGAGTACACATTTACAATACCGGGGACTTCGAGGCGGGCAATATGTGTTGGTGCCAATGGGCGTGCTCCGGGGAGTGCGGCCACATTTTCTGGCAGGGGAGTTAATGTAAAAAGCGGCCTTATGTTGTATGCAAAACCTGACATAACAGCACCGGGAGTTAATATTAGAATTCCGGGAAATAAGGAGAAAACTGTTACGGGGACATCTTTTGCAACACCCATGGTTACGGGGGCAGCTGCTATGCTGATGGAATGGGGGATTGTGAAGGGCAATGACCAATATATGTATGGTGAAAAGCTTAAAGCATACCTTATAAATGGTGCAACACGGGTGGGAAATGTATGGCCTGATTCAGCCAGAGGCTGGGGAGAATTATGCGTTGCGGCAAGCATTCCTGCCAAATAAATTCATTTAACACTTGAAAAATATACAAACATTGTGGTAAAGTATGTTTAACATACAGTATTAATGTGTTTTTAGAAATGAGGTTATATATATGAAGATTTCAACAAAGGGAAGATATGCGCTCAGGGTCATGATTGATCTTGCGGAGCATAATACAGGAGAATATATCCCACTTATGGATATTGCCAGAAGACAGGATATTTCTGAGAAGTATCTTGAAGCGATTGTTGCAACATTAAGCAAGAATGAGTTTCTCATATCATTAAGAGGAAAGGGTGGCGGATACAAGCTTGCACGCAATCCGGAGGATTATTCAGTGCTTAGCATACTTCTTGTAACAGAGGGTTCACTTGCACCGGTAGCATGTCTTGAGAAGAAGCCTAACAGATGTCCGAAGGTGGCAGAATGTAAGACATTACAGATGTGGGAAGATTTTGAGAAGCTTGTTAATGATTATTTCAGCAATATTACAATAGCAGATTTGGTTAATTCTAATGTGGGAATAGACAGTTATATTATATAGTAAATGTTAATGATAGTTCATGACTGCCTGAGATTGTTCAGGCAGTTATATTTTTTCTCAAATAACCTATTGACATACTAGGTAAAAGGGTTTAATATATGGACAGTTCAATAAATATTGAATGTTCATCGCATAACAGATGAAAGGATGAGAAATATATGAGTGGTTTTAACACATCACTGCTGCATGATGGCGTTGACGATTATCCCAACGGAGCAACACTTGTTCCTATATATCAGTCAAGCGCATTTAAGCATGAGAGTGCAGAAGAACTGGAGAGAATATTTGATAATAAGGCGATGGGATTCTCGTATACGAGAATCAATAATCCGACGATAGAAGCATTTGAAAAGAGAATTACCAAGCTGGAGAAAGGATTTTCAAGTGTAGCGTGTTCTTCCGGAATGGCGGCAATATTTAATTCTATAGCCAATATTGTAAGACAGGGCGATGAGGTTGTTGCTTCATGTGGATTATATGGTGGAACAGTCGAACTGTTTGAAGACTTAGAAAGCTTTGGCATTACAGTGAAATATGTGCCTGATAATAAGCCAGAGTGTTTTGAAGAACTTATAACAGATAAGACAAGAGTTGTATTTGCAGAGACAATCGGTAATCCCAAGCTTGATGTAACAGATATTAAGGCAGTAGCGGATGTTGCACATGCACATGGAATTCCGCTTATAGTTGATAATACGGTATCAACGCCATATCTTATACAGCCTATAACGCTTGGTGCAGATGTGGTAGTTAATTCATCATCAAAGTACATTAATGGAAGCAGTGATGCGATAAGCGGAATACTTACATTTAATGGAAAGTTCAAGTTTGATAAAGAAAAGTATCCGGGACTTAAACCATATTTGAAATTCGGTCCAATGGCATATATAATTAAACTTCGTAACGGATTATTCAGAAATACTGGTGGTTGTCTTTCACCACAGAATGCTTTTCTTAATAACCTGGGACTTGAGACATTAGGGCTTAGAATGGAGAGACACTGTTCTAATGCGTATGAACTTGCCAGATACTTAGACACATTTAAAGGAATTACAGTTAATTATCCGGGACTTGAGAGCAGTCCGTATCATGAAGTGGCTGATAAGCAGTTTACTAAAGGCTATGGTGCGATAATAACATTCAGGGTTGGAAGCAAGGAAAGAGCATTTAAGACAATTAATGCATTAAAGATTCCTAATATTGTTTCTAACATAGGAGATACCAAGACACTGGTTATCCACCCTGCTTCAACGATTGCACTTCATCTAAGCGACAAGGATAAAGAAGCTCGGGAGTGTATGACGATCTGATAAGAGTCAGCGTAGGAATAGAGGATATAGATGATCTTAAGGAAGATTTCAGAGCAGCCTTAGAGTCTACTGATAATGAATAGTGCATGGCACGGAAATGAGGATATTATGGCAGAGAAAGTTGATTATGGAACACTTAAGAAGGGCGGATTCATGAGACAGAAGCAGAAGAATAACTTCTCACTTCGTCTTGCTGTTGTAGGAGGATATCTTACA
The DNA here is from genome assembly GCA_003458705.1 of Eubacterium sp. AF22-9. Taxonomy (GTDB): domain Bacteria; phylum Bacillota; class Clostridia; order Lachnospirales; family Lachnospiraceae; genus Lachnospira. The sequence continues at coordinate 40,496 of QRVH01000020.1, forward strand.
GCCGAGAATCTTACCAAGATTGCAGAAGTTGCAGAAAAATATGGAGACGGACATGTCCATCTTACATCAAGACAGGGCGTTGAGATTCCATTTATTAAACTTAAAGATATAGATGCTGTTAAGGAAGAACTTGCAGAGGGCGGCTGCAGACCTGGTGTATGTGGTCCGAGAGTGCGTACAGTCACAGCCTGTCAGGGCAATACAATATGTCCTAGCGGTAACATAGATTCATATGACATTGCAGTTAAGTTAGACGAAAGATATTTCGGAAGAGAGCTTCCACATAAGTTCAAGTTCGGTGTTACAGGATGTCAGAACAACTGTCTTAAGGCAGAGGAGAATGATGTTGGTATCAAGGGTGCTGCTGATGTTAAGTGGATTGAAGACAAATGTATTGGCTGTGGCGTATGTGAGAAGGCCTGTCGTACAGGTGCAATCACAATGCAGGACGGCAAGGTGGCAGTTGATTATGACAAATGTAATTACTGCGGCAGATGTGCTAAATCCTGTCCAACAGATGCGTGGGACGCACCTTCTGCATATATCATTTCATTTGCAGGAACATTTGGTAATTCTATAAGCAAGGGTGAATCACCACTTCCGCTTATAAGAAATGAAGAACAGTTATTCCGTGTCTGTGATGCGGCAATCCAGTTCTTTGCAGACAACGCAAAGCCAAGTGAAAGATTTAAGTTCACACTCGACAGAGTTGGAAGAGAAGAATTCTATAAAAAGATTAAGGAGGCATACAATGGCTGATTTTGAGATTGATGATACAGTAGATATTACTGATGTGGTCTGCCCAACAACATTTGTTAAGGCAAAGGTAGCACTTGAGGAGTTAGATGACGGACAGATTCTTGCAGTCAGAATGAATGACGGTGAGCCTGTTCAGAATGTTCCAAGAAGTATTAAGGAAGAGGGACATCAGATATTAAAGCTTACAGCTAATGAGGATGGTACATATACTCTTATAGTTAGAAAGGTAGAAGACGAGGATTAAGGAAAGGAGGGCTTATGGCAGCCAGAGCTAATGCAGAGAATTTCGAAGAACTGGTTCTTAAGTCAGAACTTCCGGTTCTTGTGGATTTCTATTCAGATTCATGCATCCCATGCAAGATGATGGCAGGGGTTGTAGGAGACATTGAAGATGATTACGAGGGAAAGCTTAATGTTTACAAGGTAAATGTAAACTTTGATGAATCGCTTGCTTCTAAATATGAAGTATTGGCAGCACCTACATTTGTTGCATTCAATAAAGGCGCTGAGACAGGCAGAATTGCAGGAAAGACAACAAGGGATGCACTGCTTGGATTATTTGAAGAATTAGTATAATAAACGGCACAAGAAATGAGATTTAATTACAGGGAGGAATGTTATGAAGATTACAGTTGCAGGAAACAAGAAGGAATATGAAGATGGAATTACAGTAGCAGAGCTTATCGTTAAGGAGAATGTTGAGAATCCGGAATATGTAACAGTTACTGTTAATGATGATTTTGTTGAGAGAGATGATTTTGAGACAACAAAGTTAAATGAAGGCGATGCAGTTGAATTCTTATATTTCATGGGAGGAGGAGCATACTAATGGCGTTTACTAATGAACAGCTTGAAAGGTATTCGCGCCACATTATTTTAAAGGAAGTTGGAGCTAAAGGCCAGAAAAAGCTTCTTAATGCGAGCGTGCTTATAATCGGTGCAGGCGGACTTGGTGCTCCTGCAGCTATGTATCTGGCAGCAGCCGGAGTTGGAACAATCGGTATTGTTGATGCTGATGAGGTTGATTTATCTAATCTTCAGAGACAGATTATCCATTCAACAGCAGATATCGGTAAGGCAAAGGTTAAATCTGCTAAAGAAACAATGGAAGCAATCAATCCTGATGTAACAGTTAAGACTTACAGAGAATTCGTTACATCTGAGAATGTTATGGAGCTTATAAAGGATTATGATTTCATCATTGATGGAACAGATAATTTCCCTGCAAAATTCCTTATTAATGATGCGTGTGTTATGGCTGGAAAGCCTTTCTCTCATGCCGGAATCATAAGATTCAAGGGTCAGCTTATGACTTATGTACCAGGAGAAGGACCATGCTACAGATGTGTATTCAAGAACCCACCACCAAAGGACGCAGTTCCTACATGTAAGCAGGCAGGCGTTATCGGAGCAATGGGTGGTGTTATCGGAAGCCTTCAGGCAATGGAAGCTATCAAGTACATCATTGGCAAGGGAGACCTTCTTACAGGAAGACTTCTTACATATGATGCTTTAAAGATGGAATTCCATACAATTAAGCTTCCAAAGGACCATCATTGTGCTATATGCGGAGATAATCCTACAATTCATGAGCTTATTGATTATGAACAGGCTGAATGTGATATGCATAAGTAATAAGAGAAAATATATGTGATGGCAGAATAATGGGATAATCATGTGCAGGCACGCTTTCGCTATTTGTCGTTCACAGCGGTACTAAGCTCGCCAACGCCGAAGGCGTTGGCTTGCTAAGTGCCGGTGACTCCAAAGTGCGCTGCACATGGTTATCTCATTATTCTGCTTATATATGTTTTCTCTTCCAGCGTGTGCGCGGGGCTTACGCTGGATAAGTATGAAAGTTATAATTTTGTTTTGGAGGATGAGCATGATTATTCGAATGAAAAAATCTGATTATGATGCAGTTGTGCAATATTGTTTATCTGAGCTTCCTAATGAATCCTGTGGGCTTATTGCGGGATTTACTGATGGGGATGTTAAGTCTATTGAGAAGGTGTATTTTCTTACTAATCTTGACCATAATAATGTACATTTTACTATGGATCCTAAAGAACAGTTCTCAGCAGTCAAGGATGCAAGAAGTCTTGGATTAACCATGCTTGGAAACTTTCATTCACACCCGGAAACTCCTTCAAGACCTTCTGAGGAAGATAAAAGACTGGCATATGATTCAACTGCGGTATATATGATTATGTCGCTTATGGATAACGACAATCCTGTATTTAAGGCATTTGGCGTTGATAAGGATAAGAATGTTACTGAGCATGTACTGGAGATTGTGTGATATCTGTAATATTTAGAAAAAAGTATTGACAAAGTAATATTTAATTCATATTATTAATATGTAAATAATGTTCGCTTACCACTGGCGGCTGATAAATGAATGGTTCGAAAATAATGTTCGCTCACCATTGGCGACTGATAAATGATTGGCTTGAAAATTACCTCTTCGCTTAGTTTAAGTGAAGGGGTTTTATTTTTTATTAGGGGATTGTGGAGGACAAATGGAGATAAAACAAGGATATGCGTATCATATAAAAGATGAATATTTTACAACGGCAAAAGATGAGCATCTTATGAAAAATAAGGAAGATAATTCCCCGATTCTCGCTATGATAGATTGCTATTTCTAAGATTTGTTAGTAACATTTTAATAGACAAAGAACAGTGCTGTGATATTAATACTACAATCAGGAGGTAGCTCTATGGACAAACAGAAAACAGGTGAGCTTATTAAGAGTGCGAGAATTAAGAAAGGATATACACAGGTTGAATTGGGTGATTTGCTCGGTGTGACTAATAAAGCAATCTCAAGATGGGAAAAAGGTGAAAGTTTTCCAGATATCAGTGTAATTGAGGAATTGTCGAGGGTGCTTGATATAAGAATTCAGGATATTGTGATAGGAGATGTTACGGAGCCTGATAGTGAAACAGCAGTTACAGAGGTTGTAAGAGCAGCAAAGCTTCAGGACAAGGTGAAGAAAAGAAAATTCATTTCGAGTGGTGTATCCTGCATAGCTGCCGGATATATGCTTGTATGTGGATGGTATTCATTCAGAGGACAGGCAGATAATTCAATTCTGGGTTATCTTACGGTTTCGCTGGCTATAGTGATTGCTATAATGCTTGCAGGTGAAAAGTCTGGCGGAGTACATATGCATAACGGGAATGCAGGCGGGCGTGTATATAATATAATAGGATTTGCAAGTATGGGATACTGTTTTATTATGATGATTGCGTGCAGCTGCATATTTAATAATCATGGGGCAGATTTATGGAAGATTGCCAGATACATAGGAAAGATTATAAATGTGCAGCTTATTATAGTTTTTGTGCTTAATCTGGCTGTGCTTGTTATTCAGGATTATATCAACGAGCATAAATACGAAGGAGTAAAGAGTGAGGCTTACAGTCTTGTAACAGCATGTTTTATGAGTATGATGTATGCTTGTCTTCTGCATACATTATCAGATATGCATAGTTTTAATAAATATATTATGATAATAGCTGTTGCTGCAGTGATTGAAATGCTGGCAGCTTATTTCATTAGTTTCAGAATTAAAAAACATAATTGGTCTTTTGAAAAGTAAAAAATAGATAATGAAAATGTATAGGAGCATGTTGCAAGATATCAAGTAACATGCTCCTTCTTGTTGTAACAAATTAATTATTATTAAGAGTCTTTTCAGTTTTTGAATAATCTTCTTTGGATTATTTCTCAACAAATTTCCACATGGCAGTCTTACCTACATTATCAGCATTATCAATTAGACAAAATAAAGTACGAGTGTTTTCTGATAATTGAATAGTCAGAAAACACTCGTTTCCATTCTCACACATGAAATATCTCAACAAGAAATATCATTGCAAGTCCGTAATAAGTTACAACGGCAACGAGGTCGTTCACAGTCGTGATAAGCGGACCTGACGCAACAGCCGGGTCAATGTGAATCTTGTGGAAGAACATAGGAATAATTGTTCCCACAAGGCTTGATACAACCATAGCAACAATAAGAGATAATCCGACGCAGCCAGATATTAAAAATGCTGACATCCACGCATATTTCTTGAATATATGAATATAGAAACCTAAGAATACAAGTGCCATGATTCCAAGACTTGCACCATTAATGAAACCAATCTTCATCTCTTTGAAAAGAAGGGATAACTTCTTCTTAGCACTTAAAGTCTCATCCATAAGTACACGGATAGTTACAGCAAGTGATTGTGTTCCGACATTACCAGCCATGTCAAGAACAAGGGACTGAAAACATATTACAATCGGAAGGACAGCAACTACTGATTCAAATATTCCTACAACTGATGAAACTGCCATTCCAAGAAACAGCAGTATAATAAGCCAAGGCAGACGTTTCTTGATACTTACAAGAGTTGGCTCGCTTAAATCATCTTCTGAAGTAAGACCGGCAAGCTTTGCATAGTCATCACCCATTGCATCGTCAACGAGTTCAACGATATCTGTTGCGGTAAGAATACCGCATATCTTTCCATCTTCAGTAAGTACAGGAATGGAATCCTCTTCGTAATCTGCAATCTTGTCAATGCATTCATTGATATTTTCATGCTCATATACATAAGGGTATGAACTGCTTATTATGTCGGCAAGATTATCATTCTGCCTTGCTATAATTAAATCTTTTAAATCAATTGCCCCAGCAAACTTGTCAGCGCCATTGACTACATATATAGTTGATATATTGTCATGCTCACCAGCCTGCTTGACAAGGGCACTCATGGCTTCTCTTATAGTAAGGTTATCTGGTATGCATATGAAATTATTAGTCATACAGCTACCAATCTCATCGTCCTCATAAGAAAGAAGCTTCTGGACATCTTCCTTTGCATCAGCGTCTAAGTGTTCAACAATTTCATTCTTCTTAGTTTCTGACAAATCGTCAAGTACATCAACCGCATCATCAGAATCCATGTAAGATACTACACGTGCAGCTTTCTCTAATGACAGTTCTTCAAGATATTTTTCAGCATCATCAAGATAAGAGAAAATCTCAGCAATCAAGTGTTCATCAAGTACATTGTAAATGTTTTGTCTTTCAGCAGGTGTAAGAAGAGTGATTGCTTCAGCAATATCCTTCTCATGATACTTAGAAAGCGTCTTAATTAATTTCTGTGAGTTCTTAGATGACTTAAAAATCCTGCCAAGTTCTTTTACATAATCTTTCTTTGGGAATAATACTTTGTTCATTGTGACCTCCTTCTTGCCTGAATTGGGCATAAAAATACATCGCTACAGATGATTGTGATAGTAAGGATCCTCTGATGCGATGTATAAAAGGCACAATTTATTAGAATGTGGTTATGAGATTCTCACAGACAGCCACATTCCGAGCCTACACTTATAGTATACACCGCAGTTCTTACTTCGTCCTATACGATCGCAACTATCCATGAAAATCCACCTCCGTTCATAATCAGATTATTTTACGGGTTGATTGTAACAGAATATTTTTTAAAAAACAACAAAAATGTGTTACAATATTTTAAATATTATACAGGCAGGTAAGAGTATGACATTACAGCAGTTAAGATACATCGTTATGGTTGCAGAGACAGGCACGATTACTGAGGCGGCAGGGAAATTATATATTTCACAGCCAAGCCTTACCAATGCAATTCATGAACTTGAAAAAGAGATGAATATTACGATATTCAACAGAACTAATAAAGGAATAAGCGTGTCGAAGGAAGGAGAAGATTTTCTTTCTTACGCAAGGCAGATACTTGAGCAGGCAGCAATTCTTGAGGACAGATATAAGTATGGTAATGGCGGCAGGAAGCAGTACTGCGTATCAACACAGCATTATTCATTTGCAGTCAACGCATTTGTTGACCTTATAAAGCAGTTCGGGCAGGATGAGTATGATTTCAGTTTAAGGGAAACACAGACTTACGAGATTATCGAGGACGTTGCAAGGCTAAGAAGTGAGATTGGAATACTGTTCATTAATGATTTTAATGAGGCTGTTATTAGAAAGATTTTAAAGGCATATGAACTTGAATTCCATGAGCTTTTTACAGCAAGACCACATGTATTCATAAGCAGAAAACATCCACTTGCAGAGAGCAGTGTCATTCATAATGAGCAGTTAGAAGAATATCCTTATCTGTCATTTGAGCAGGGCGAACATAATTCATTCTATTTCTCAGAGGAGATATTCTCAGAAACAGCAAGAAAGAAGAACATAAGAGTCCGTGACAGGGCAACACTTTTTAATCTGCTGATTGGCCTTAACGGCTACACAGTAAGTAGTGGTATTATTGACAAGAAGCTTAACGGAAAAGACATTATAGCAGTGCCGCTTGCTGATGAATCAGATATGCATATTGGTTACATAACTCACAAAAAAGGGATACTTAGCAGGCTTGGAAATACATATCTTGAGGCTATAAGGAAGTATCTTAAGTAGTCATTATATGTATATAAAACGGGTTGGACATAGTTTTAAACTATGACTAACCTGTTTTTTTATGTATTATACAAATGCGTTCTTCAAATTTATAATGACAACATCAAATTATAAATGAGGAGAGCAGGTATGAAGACAGCAGTAGCAGGTTATCCAAGGATAGGAACATTAAGAGAGTTAAAGTTTGCATTAGAAAAATATTTCAGAAAAGAAATAAGTGCAGATGAACTGACACAGACAGCAAAGGAGTTACGAAAGACACACTGGCTTACACAGAAGGAAGCAGGAATGATTATATCACAAGCAATGATTTTTCATATTATGATATAGTGCTTGATACAGCATTTTTACTGAATATAATTCCTGAAAGATACAAGGAACTTGAGGTTTCAGAGCTTGATAAATATCTTGCAATGGCAAGGGGATATCAGGGAGAGGACGGTGACGTTAAAGCTCTTGCAATGAAGAAATGGTTTAATACTAATTACCATTATATTGTTCCAGAGGCTGAGGACAGCACGCAGATAAGACTTACAGGTAATAAGCTGTGGGCAGAATATGGAGAGGCAAAAGAACTTGGAATTGAGACAAAACCGGTAATCACAGGTGTGTATACTTTATTTAAGCTGTGCAGATTTACAGGCAAGAAGAAGGCAGATGATTTTATCAATGCATTTGTTGAAGCATATAAAGATGTTTATAGTAAATGTGAAGCTGTAGGAATCCAGTGGCTTCAGTTTGATGAGCCTGCACTTGTACAGGACATGACAGAAGAAGACAGAGAACTGTTTGTCAAAATGTATAGTGATATTTTAGGCAAGAAGCAATCATGCAAAATATTGCTTCAGACATATTTCGGAGACGTGAGGGATGTGTATGAAGATATTGTTAAGCTGTCGTTTGACGGAATCGGACTTGATTTTATTGAGGGAAAGAAGACAGCAGAACTCATTGAAAAATATGGATTCCCAAAGAACACGGTATTATTCGCTGGACTTGTAAATGGAAAGAATATCTGGAAGAATCATTATGAAAAGACTTTAAATGTGCTTAAAAAGCTTGAGGATAAGGGAATACAGACAGTTTTGTCAACATCATGCTCGCTGCAGCATGTTCCATATACATTAAAGCAAGAGAATAAACTTTCGGATGAATATCTGAATTACTTCGCATTTGCAGAAGAAAAGCTTGTGGAATTAAAGGAATTAAGCGTGCTTGCCGAGTGTGGAAATATTGAAGAAGATGAAAGATTCAAGACAAACAGGAAGCTTTTTGCAGGTACAAGAAAATGTGATAATGAAGCTGTAAAGAAAAGACTTGCGGAAGTTACAGAGGCGGATTACAGAAGACTTCCTGCAAGAAGAGAGAGACAGCAGCTTCAGAAGAAAGAATTTGCATTACCGAAGCTGCCTACAACTACAATCGGTTCATTTCCACAGACAAAAGATGTTAAGGCTAACCGTTCAGCATTCCGTAAGGGTGAAATCAGCGAAGAACAGTATGTTGAATTTAATAAGAAGAAAATTGAAGAATGTGTCAGATGGCAGGAAAAAATCGGACTTGATGTACTTGTTCATGGAGAATACGAAAGAAATGACATGGTTGAATATTTCGGTGAAGCGTTGGGAGGTTTTCTGTTCACAGAGAAAGCATGGGTTCAGTCATATGGAACAAGATGTGTTAAACCACCTGTTATATGGGGAGATGTTTACCGCAAGAAGCCGATAACAGTTGAGTGGTCTGTGTATGCACAGTCACTTACAGATAAGATAATGAAAGGAATGCTTACAGGTCCGGTAACAATTCTTAACTGGTCATTCCCAAGAGAAGATATTACAATCAAGGAATCAATTTCGCAGATTGCACTTGCAATAAGAGATGAGGTGCTTGACCTTGAAGCAAATGGAATTAAGATTATTCAGATTGATGAGGCAGCTTTAAGAGAAAAGCTTCCATTAAGAAAATCTGACTGGAATACAGAATATCTTGATTTTGCAATACCAGCATTCAGACTTACAGCAAGCGGCGTAAAACCTGAAACACAGATACATACTCATATGTGTTACAGTGAATTTAAAGATATAATCCCAGCAATAGACGACATGGACGCTGATGTTATCACATTTGAAGCATCACGCTCAGACCTTCAGATTCTTGATTCGTTAAGAGAAAACAACTTTGAAACAGAGGTTGGACCGGGAGTATACGACATTCATTCACCAAGAATACCGTCGGTAGAAGAGATTACCCGTGCAATAAAGATAATGCTAACAAAGATAGACAAAGACAAGTTGTGGGTAAATCCAGACTGCGGACTTAAGACAAGAGGTGTGCCAGAGACAGAAGCAAGCCTTAAGAATATGGTTAAGGCAGCTGAGATTATCAGGGCTGAGTTGTAGTGTAGGCATTTGTGAGACTGGAGATGGTTTATTGTGAGGCGGCGTGGTGAATTGGACGTTGAAGTGGAGAAAGTCACAGAGGAAGTCCAAAAGGGACTAGAAAACATGTCGGATTGGACGTTGAAGCAGTGGGAAAGCAAGCAAAAGTCCAAACGGAATGAGAAAACGTGTCAGATTGGACGTTGAA
>QRVH01000021.1 GCA_003458705.1 Eubacterium sp. AF22-9
ATCCAGAACAGTCTCTTAACATATTAACATGTCTATACTATTAACCACCCCATCATGATTTAACATCCGCTGCCTTTTATATATGCCCCTGTCAATGACTTAATTTCAAGGACATCTCTTTTTATATACAACATATCAAAGACTTGATATTTTCACCATTCTCCATTAATGTCACCATAAATCACTACGGCATACCTTTTATACTCTCTTCATCTCTTTTTATATACAACATATCAAAGACTTGATATTTTCACCATTCTCCATTAATGTCACCATAAATCACTACGGCATACCTTTTATACTCTCTTCCATCTTTTGTGTATACGATAAATGTATCTCCCGTAGAAATCTTTTGAGATGTTTTCTCTTTTCCGTCTGCACCTGATATTTTTCCATAACAGCCATTCTTAAATGTTATATTAGATATAACATCCGATGCAGTGCTTCCCACACTTATTCCTGATATTATACTGTTGTTTTCATCAATATCATAAGTACATGTAAAGCCATTCTCTTCAACCGGATTATTATCCGGCTCCGAATCTGTTGCTTTTCTTACAATATTAATTGTGTATTCTTCAACATCTCCATTTTCAGCAGTGACAGAAATTACTATTTTATTGTTACCGACTGATAAATTGTGTTCACCTGTTCCACTTACACTTGCATTATCCGCTAACGCATCAGCTTTGACAGTAACTTTAGAAACATTATTTTCAACAATAAGATCATACTCTGTTGTATAAAGTGAGAATGTTGGAGTAAATGTATATCCTTCAACTGATAAACTCTTTAACCTGTTATTTGGATTTCCATCTCCCGTAGGCTCAGCACACACCTCATCTGGCATATTTTCATATACAGGAATAATGAATTTAAATGCAGTATTGTTAAGAGTTGTTTCACTATATGCTTTCTTACTTGTTTTAGCCTCAGATTTTGGAGCCAAAACATTTGTCATATACTGATGCGAATAATTTACCACATCAAACTTCTCATAATATAAAGTATCCTGTCCCTTATTAATGTACCATGAACCCAGATTGATAGCACCACCTACAACAGCTTTATACCTTGTATTCCATGGTCTTAATGTCTTTGTGTCTGTGCCTTTTGCATATCTCAATCCATTCTGAACTGCAGTATAACCATCTGATGCATAAGCATTCTGGCTGTAATAATTATAGTACCCTTCATATCCGCTGACATTACCAGATATCTGTCTTCCAGTTCCCTTATATCCTTGCTCCTGAATTATTCTTGTTGCAAGATGATACGGACTCACTCCTGAAACTTCTCCAGCTTTCATAAGAAGTGTAGAATATGTATATCCATCAAGATTATGAGATGAACCATCCATAAATGATCCATCTATAACACTATCTACTCCATCTTTATTCTGTACCGACGAATCATAGGATAATCCTTCAAACATAAAAATATATGTTTCATTAAGGAAATTCCTTGGGTCAAGAACATATTGAACAAGTTCACTTGAAGCCTGTACATATCCTCCACTATCAAATGAATACCATTCTCCCTTTTCCCAATCATAACAACCATCTGCCATTGATTTCCATGAGCTTATATTATCCTTATGAACAAGACTTCTTGTTTTCACATTCTGCTGTTGAACCATTGTATTCCAGTCTGTGCCATTATGGTCTGCCACAAACACCCAGTTCGGATGGCTCGCATGTAACTGTCTCAATCCTTCTTTATAACTTTCTGGAAATCCCTGTTGATTAAGATATTCCTCGAAATCAGCATCCGGCTTATAATCTGTTCTTTTATCAACAGTTACATATGCTGCAAAAATATATCCTCTTTTATAGATTTCACCCATATAAAAGCCTATATCATACCATTTATCGCCATCATCAGTTGTCTCTCCATATATATCAAATTTAAATCCGCCACTCACCGTTGTAATAATATTACTGCTATTACTTGTGGATGTTGAAGTTCTTATTCTGAGTCCGGTAACATCATAATTTACATGTCCCTGACCGATAGCTTCTTCCGCATTAGTATTTACTACAGATGTAAAGGCAAGTCCTGCAAACACAAGCATGCATACCATTACTGCCAGTGCTGCTATTCTTTTTACACTACATTTGTATACTGATTTCATGTAATCACCTGACTCCTAAATGTATCGTACAACTAGTTTCTTCCAAATTCTGAAAGCTTTAAGCCCTCATTTCTCTCAAGTACCATATTAACAGACCAGCTATTGGCAAATACAAGAAGTGGATTGCCCTTAAGGTCTTTAATCTTCTTCATATCTGATGTACCGACAATTCTGTTCACATCAATTTCCTCAGGATTCTCAATCCAGCGGATATGCTCATATGGAAGCGGCTCAAGTCTGATATCAACACCGTATTCATTCTTAAGACGGTATTCAAGAACCTCAAACTGAAGAACACCGACAACTCCCACGATAATCTCTTCCATTCCTGTATTGAACTCCTGGAATATCTGAATTGCACCTTCCTGTGCAATCTGGTTGATACCCTTGATGAACTGCTTTCTCTTCATAGTATCAATCTGTCTTACTCTTGCAAAATGTTCTGGTGCAAATGTAGGTATACCCTCAAATGCAAATTTCTTATTAGACTTGCATATAGTATCACCAATAGAGAAAATACCCGGATCAAATACACCTATAATATCTCCTGCATATGCCTCATCTACAATATGTCTCTCCTCCGCCATCATCTGCTGTGGCTGCTGAGTCTTATTTTCTTGCCACCCTGAACATGGTTGGCTTCCATTCCGGCTTCAAACTTACCGGAACATATTCTCATGAAAGCAATTCTGTCTCTATGTGCTTTATTCATGTTAGCCTGAATCTTGAATACAAATGCTGAGAAATCCTCAGTAAATGGATCAATAATTCCCTGATCAGACTTTCTTGGAAGTGGTGAAGTTGTCATTGATAAGAAATGCTCAAGGAAAGTCTGTACACCAAAGTTAGTAAGCGCTGAGCCAAAGAATACAGGTGTAAGGTCACCTGCACTTACCATCTCCTGATCAAACTCCGCACTTGCTCCGTCTAACAGCTCAATATCTTCCTGAAGCTTGTCATAGAAAGCATCACCAATTCTGTCCTTAAGAACTGCCTCGTCTGACGCATCAACAATCTCAGTATCAACTTCCTTCTGACCATTCATGGCTGCCTTGAATAAAGAAACATTTTTCTCTTTACGGTCATACACACCCTTGAATTCCTTACCGCATCCGATAGGCCAGTTAATTGGGCATGTAGAGATTCCAAGTACACTCTCAATTTCATCAAGAAGCTCAAATGGATCATTAGCTTCTCTATCCATCTTATTGATAAATGTAAATATAGGAATGTGTCTCATAACACATACCTTGAAAAGCTTGATAGTCTGTTTCTCAACACCCTTAGAAGCATCAATAACCATGACTGCTGAATCTGCTGCCATGAGAGTTCTGTAGGTATCCTCTGAGAAATCCTCATGTCCCGGAGTATCAAGAATATTGATACAGTAACCTTCATAGTTAAACTGAAGAACAGAAGAAGTTACCGAAATACCTCTTTCCTTCTCAATCTCCATCCAGTCGGAAACTGCATGCTTGGCAGTCTTCTTACCCTTTACAGAACCTGCAAGGTTAATGGCTCCTCCATAAAGCAGGAACTTCTCTGTTAATGTTGTCTTACCAGCATCCGGGTGAGAGATAATGGCAAAAGTTCTTCTTTTCTTAATTTCACTTTCTAAACTCACTGTTTTACTCCTTTATATCACATAATACGTAGCTTATCAAATAATTCATGCCTTTCCCGGCATATACATAATATAAGCCTGTGACGCAGTCTTAGCTTCACAGCTTACTCTGATTAATAGTCTAATTATTCGCGGTTAAGACCGAACTTGTATGAAACCTCAGACTTGTCATCAATTCTTCTGAAAATATTGATTACTCTGTCCATAACCGGCCCAAAATCATCCTCATTCTCAACCTCAACAGTAACAACCTGTCCATCCTCTTTGATTACAGCATCCTTTACAAGCTCTAATGCCTTGATATCTTCCTCTGTCTGTGCAACCAGCTCTGGTGTTGTCAACATTTTAGACTTGCTCTTATACTTAACAGCGTATGTTCTTGTCATTATATCCTCCTAATTCAGCCTGCATCGGCAATATAATCTCATATGTCATTTTATTATATAACATGATTCTTAATTATGCAATGGTTTAATATACACTTAATCCCTTTCCTAAAGCAAATGAATATATTATCTTTTCTTTGACCTTTTTCCCGGTAAGCTGTGTCAATGCTTTTGCATAATAATCAAGCTGGATTGCATATCGTCTCACAAGTTCTTTTTCGCCCGCTTCGCCTTTCATAACTCTGTCTGTCTTATAATCCACGAGCACAAATTCTCCGTCCTCTTCAAAATACAAGTCAATTATACCCTGTATAAGCTGTCCTCGTACTCAAATACAAAAGGCTGTTCTCTTCTGACACTGCCACAGTTCACTGCATTTGCAACTCTCCTGCCTGTATCTGATTGTACAAATGTATTGATATCCCACGGATTGACACTTTTCACCTGTAATTCATTCATCTTTCCGGTTTCTAACATTCTGTTAATATCAGCTTTAACTCCATCAAGGTTCACACTCACTGAATAGTCAAGACATTCCATAACCCTGTGATATGCGCTACCACGCTCATTAGCAGCAAGCTGCACTTCCTCACCGCTTATGAACTTCGGAATTATAGAATTTGATGGTTCAGCAATTGTTTCACTGTCTGTCTGTCCATCCCTATTTCCGTTATCTGCCGCCTGCTCATCGTACGCTTCCTTCTCAAATGCTTCCTTAACAGAATCGTCCATGTAAGCATTTTCTTCTGAATTATCCTCCGCCTGCATTGCCTTAAGCTGTGAAACTGTCAGCTTCATTCTGCCGGAAGCATTATCAGCCGGAACATACTCCGGAAGTTCGTCTAACGACGGATAACCAGCTTCATTATTTCCATCAAGTGCTTCCCCGGCTTTAACGGCATCTATATCAGTCACGTTTCCTGTTTCAAAACTATTCCCTGTTTCATCCGCATCAGCCTCAGAATCCTCCACGGCATCAACCATAACTTTAAAACTGCCTTTTAATTTATCTGAATCCATAAGACACACCGGCATTATCATATCGAGATAATTCTTTATATTTTCACTGTCCGCATAAGATAATGTTCCATCCGTTGCAAGTTCCTCTGATTTTGCTCTGTATTTATCAAGTGTCTTGTCTGCGTCTTTTACAACTCCGGTAATTATCAGCTTTTCTCTCGCTCTTGTCATGGCAACATAGAGAAGTCTTTCTTCCTCTGCTATCGACTCTCTTACAATTCTTCTTGCCATTGCGCCCTTTATAATAGTCGGTGTCTTGGTTCTTCTTTCAAGGTCAACATAATCAACCGCAATTCCTAAGTTCTGGTCTACAAGCACAGGCGCTGTCGCGTCCATGAAATTAATACTCTTATGCGCTCCTGCAAGTATTACAATCGGGAATTCCAGACCTTTACTCTTGTGAATACTCATAATTCTTACAAGATTCTCATTATCAAGGCTTGCAGCCCCCTCTGCAAAATCTTCATCGAACTTCTTAAGTCTTTCAATATATCTTAAGAAATTAAACAATCCTGAATAGCTTGACTTTCCATATCCTGCTGCTCTTTCCAGCAGAACATTTAAGTTAGCCTGTCTCTGTGCTCCGGCAGGCATTGTTCCCACATAGTCATAGTAGCCTGAATCATATATCATTTCCCAGCACAGGTCATAAAGCGGCTCTACACTGCTCTTGTCGCGGTACTCTGTGAGCTTTGCAAGAAATAATGCACATTTGCCGGACAGCTGCTTAACATCCGTCTCCTGTATATTATCTGCTCCGCCAAGCACTGCAACTGCTTTCAAATGTTCATACAGGTTGTTATGTGTATTCTTATCCGCATGCTCCCTGCCTAGCTTTCGCACCATTCCAAGCTCTGCTGCCGTAAAGCCGCCAAAATAAGACATCATTGCCGCCGCAAGGCTTATCTCCTGAACCGGATTGTCTACTATTGTAAGCATGCTTAAGATTACCTGTATCTCTCGCACACTGAAATATCCTGTTGACGAGTCAGTATATGCTGGTATCCCTCTGTCCATCAGGGCATCTGCAAATGTATCTGCCCAGCCTGTAACTGACCTTGTAAGAATTACAATATCCCTGTATTCTGCCGGTCTGTATATATTCTCATCTGCATCATACACATTTACGCCAGAAGAAACTATTCCCTCAATCAGCTTTGCAAGCCTGTCTGCCTCAAGCTCTCTTGTCGTAGCTTCTTCTTCATTCTCTGAAGATATAAGAATTACATCTGTACTCTTGTTAGCTTCATCACCATAATTACTGTCACTGTATTCAGGATATGGAAACCCCGCATTAAGCCTTACAGTTTCGTCATACCCGATTCCCGAAAAATTCTTGTTCATAATATGACTGAACACATCATTGGCACATTCAAGCACATTTTCACGGCTTCGAAAATTCTTCTGTAATTCAATTCTTACATTATCACCAGTCTCGCCATATGTATCGTACTTCTCTATGAAAAGCTCAGGGCATGCAAGACGGAACTTGTATATGCTCTGCTTTACATCTCCAACCATGTATATATTATTATTCTCCCCTGACAGTCTCGTCTTTGACACCGCATTAAGAATAACCTCCTGCAGCTGGTTGGAATCCTGATACTCGTCTATCAGTATTTCTTCAAATCTGTTTGCAAGCTTGTCGGCGGTCTCTGTGTATACAAGCTTTCCGTCTTCTTTCTTTACAAGTATTGAAAGTGCAAGATGTTCCATGTCATTAAAATCAATTATGCCCTTCTCTCGCTTCACCTCTGAAACACGCTTTGCATACACCTTTGCCACTTTAAGAAGAGTCCGTATCTGAATACCTGCTCCCTGCATGTCTTCAAATATTCCATCATCTTCTTTTAAGAATATCTTGTCATTAAGCCGTCCTATATAATCTTTAAACAGCTTTCGCTGTCCCTTAACATATTCCTTAATATCCGGGTCTGCTCCTGCATCCTTCTTTCTTGACAGGGCTTCGAATGAAAATGTTCTTATCTTTCTGCCAAGCTCTCCAAAATCCTGCGAATTAATCATCTCATTAATTCCAAGTAGGTCAGACTGCAAAGCACCTGTATATGCTGCAGGTCCTGCCGGCTCAGAACAGATATCTACTAATCTGTTGTATTTATCACGGTAATCAAGAAGTGCATTTTTAATTGAATCATACAGTTCCTTAATTGCAGGATTATCGTAAGTCTCATCATCATAAACTAACATGCACTCGTCAAACCACTCATCAATCCACGGATTGCTTCTAGAAAAACGGTATATTTTATCTATAATGCTCACAAGCCCTGAATCGTCCCGTCCCATGCCAAATGCATCAACAAGATTAAAGAATTCTTCATCTGCTTCGGCATAGAATTCCTCAAGCACATCTTCCAACACATCATTTTCAATAAGCTTCTTCTCACCCTCGTCCATTATCCTGAATCCCGGGTCGAGATTGACCTCTGGAAAATGATTTCTGATTATCCATAGACAGAAACTGTCTATTGTCGTTATCTGTGCGTTATTAAGTAGTGTTATCTGTCTTAAAAGGTTCACATCACCCGGATTCTCGTCAAGCATTGAATCCAGCGCTTTCCTTATCTTGTCTTTCATCTGGGCTGCTGCCGCCTTTGTAAATGTAACAACAACCAGCCTGTCTATATCTATATTCTTGTCAGGGTCTGTAATCATGGAAATGATTCGCTCTACCAGAACAGCAGTCTTTCCTGAACCGGCAGCCGCCGAAACCAGCACATTACAGTCTCTTGTATCAATCGCGCTCTTCTGCGCCGGTGTCCATTTTCTTTCCATTCTCATCAACCCCTTCCTCTATATTATTCCATAACACTTCATCATCGAATTTCTTTAATTTTCTGTAATTGCAGCCCGGCAAATCCACTGAAAATCCACACACTGCCCCATAAGGACATCTGTCACAGCTTGAAAACTGTCCATCTTTATAAGGACTTCTCCTGATATCACCACCTGCAATTCTATCCGCGGTATCAACCGCCCTTACATCAACGAATCTTCCAAGCATATTAAACTGCTCTGTATTCATCACCTTGCTTCTTCGTGAATCAAATCCGCCGTCAGCCTTTCTGCTAACCGGAATATTAAGTGATGTACCCTCGGTATTGTCCATCTTCTCGGCAATATCCTTATCCGAATTAACCATTCCTTTAAGACGCAGTTCACCCTTAATCTTATCCTCTATCTCTTCTGCACTCTCTGTTGTCGCAGATACAATCGGGTCACTTATGTTGTAGTAGAACACTCCGGCAGGAATCACATTTTTACCAGGACGCATCTTCGCCACAAGCTTCATTGCCGCTTCCATGTAGACCATAAGCTGGATATCAATTCCGTAGTAGGTCTTTACTATGTTGAAATCCTTCTTTCCTGTCTTGTAATCGATAATTCTTACATATACATCTGTGCCGTTTTCGCATATGTCAACGCGGTCAATCGTTCCGCTCATAAGCTGCTTTCTGTCTCCGTCTCCGACTTCCATATTGAACTTATGCTCGAATACAAATGGCACGAAATCACCACATTTTAACTGTTCACCCATCGCCCATACAGTGCGGTCTGCAAGGTCTTCCATCCGCTTAATCATGAATGAATTACGGCTTGAATCCTTAAGGATACTGTTCTGGTATATGTCAGTAATTGCAGCGACACTTCTTTTTACCATCTCGCGGCGCTTCTCATCTGATATCAGATAGTACGACTCACCGTTTTTCTTGATTTCGTCGCACACCTCACGGATAACCGCATGCAGTACGACGCCAAAGTTTACTGGTGAAAATGTGAATTCTTCCCTTTCCTTTAAATCAACTCCATACCTTAAGTAATACCTCAATGGGCACTCTGCAAAGTTCTCAAAAGATGTAACGCTTCCGACAAGCCTGCCGCCAGTAAGTGAATCAATAATATCCTCATCTACATTTGCAGCAATTTCAGTATTATCAAAGCTGTTAGCCGCCTGCGGTATTGTTACATAAGAATTCTGCTGTGCCGTGTCTTTGTAAGATAACTTAAGGCAATGTGAAAACATTTTTCTCATACTTCTTATAATATATGAAGGCATCAGCGCCGCACCCTCGCTGTTTTTTACCGCATATGACATGTAAAGCTTCTCCGCACTCTTTGTCATAATAAGATACAGATAGAATCTCTGTGTAAATGCTTTCTCCCTCACGGAAGCTGACATAACTATTCCCTTATCCTCAAGATACTCCCTGTCGCTTTCTGACAGAACGCTTCTTGAATCAGCCTTCTTAGGTACATTGCCGTCATTGATTCCGACAAAGAACATGACCTTGATATTGTCAAGACGGGTTCTTTCTATATCTCCGATAACAACGCAGTCATTGGTCTGCGGAATAAGTCCTATCTTAATCTCCTGAAATCCTGACGCAAGTATCTTGTTAAATTCTTTAATACCAACCTTCTCGCTTCCAAGAAGAGCATACATTTTATCTAATACTTCTATAACTTTCTTATATAACTGCGCATATTCATCACCAGTGTACTCGCTGTCATTAAGCGCACTTACCTTCTTCTCCATATCTTCACGCACAAGGAATTCGTAAAGTGCCTTCACCATATCAGCCACATTGGATTCTTTTGACTTAAGCACTTCTTCCAGCGGGTCTAACATATCAGTTATCATTGTTCTTAGTGAATTAAGCTTCTCAAGGTCAGTATTATTGACTGTTCCCCTGAATTTTCTTATCCACGGCTCATGCCATTTTGCTCTGCCTCTGATTCCGACCGCAACACAGTAATTGTCTAACAGATCAATATCTTCGCGTTCCATTCCGCTCATTCCGGTTCTGAGGAATCCTAATATGCTGTCATAGCTGTAATTATTCTCTATTATTCCAAGTGCACCGTTAATTGCCGCAATGAATGGATTGTCCGTCACATGGCGCTTGTAATCTAAGAAATATGGTATATCGTTCTGCTTTAATATGTTAGCTGCCAGCTTGCCGTAACCGTCCATATCTGCAGTAACTATCGCAATCTCGTTATACCTGTATCCGCACAGTCTTGTAAGTCTTATTATCTCGCCTGCTGCAAATGCTAATTCTTCCTTGGCAACAGCTCCCTCATATATAACGATATTGTCAGTCTTCTGGTTAAATCTTCCCAAATTGTTTCTGAAAAGATTCTGTTCCAGGAAATCCAGTTCTTCTGAATTCTTAAATCTTGAATTAACATTTACAATTACATTCTTTCCCGGTACTGCTTTTCCTGCAATATACACAGGTTCAAGGACTTTCACATGTTCACCATCGCATATCTTATAAAGCTTTGATACGCAGTCCTTACTCATGAAAAAAAGTTCTTCCCTGCCTCTTACTGAATTTTCACGCTCAGATGCATCAATTGTCAGGGAAACATATATCTTCGGACACATTGATAAAAGAATTGTCAGTAAATTGTACTGAACCGGAGTAAATCCTGTGAATCCGTCAAATGCTATCTCACAATTCTTTATTCTCTCTGACTCTGTAACCTTGCTGCATAATTTATCAAGTATTTCTTCTTTAGTAATGTAGTTCTTATCTATGTACTCTGCAAATGCGTTGTATACAAGCACGATATCATCTAACTTATATTGAAGTGCTGCACTTCCTTCTGAATCACTGTATGCTTCGCCTGCCGCCTCCTGCATAACATCCGGCTTGATATCATACTGAAGCATTTCTGATATAACAGACTTCATCTCTGACACAAATCCTGTATTAGACAGATTACTTCCAAAATATTTTAATTTGTCCTTGTTCTGCTCCAAAACTCTTTTAATAATCAGATTCTTTCCTGTATCATCAAGAACTTCGAGATTGTCTTCACCCACTTCCTCAAACACCTTATACGCAAGTCTTTCAAAACTCACGACATCTATATTAAGGATTCCTTTTCTTGGGTGCATAGACACCAGTCTTTTCTGAATCGCCATAGTGTACTGCTCCGGCACAACAACTATATAATTTCTGTCCGGATTCTTCATTGACTCTTTAATTATATGTGTATACAGATGGTGCGATTTGCCCGCACCAGAGCTGCCTAGAATTAATTGTAATGACATATGTGACTCCCCTTAAAACATTTTTAATAGTATAACACATTTTATATTTTAATCATAATTTCCCCCTCCCCGCCATATATTGTGTAATAATGAATATGAAGGGCAGGTTTCTTTGTGATGAGTCAGACTAAAATTGTTGTTATTCCATTAAAAAAACTCCTTATTGGAGCTGTTATCGCTGCTATTGTAATTGCATTTGCCATATTTGCCGTTATCCGTCTTGGCAGCAAGGGTTCTGATAATTCCAGAAACACTACTCAGCCTAAGAGCAGCACTGTAAATGCATCTGCTTCTTCTAATATTGAGACACCCCTTGATAACGCCGACGCTCCTAAATTCTGCCCCGGAGTATATACCGCTTCTATCCTGTTAGACGGCAATCCCGTTGATATCCAGGTCACAGTTGATTCTTCTAACATTAACAGTATTGAACTTGTTAATCTTTCCGAGTCAATCACAACTATGTACCCAAAACTGGCGACTTCATTTGATGAAGTTGCCTCTAAAGTCATGGAAGCCGGCACAACCAACATAACCTATGATTCAGCAAACAGATATACATATTCCGTCTTTATAGAAGCAATAAGCGCAGCCCTTAAAAAGGCTGCGCCATAAAACTCACTAGAACAAGCTTATCTCGTCCCCATTGCTGACATTAACAAATCCTTTATATCCACGCTCCTCAAGCTTTCCGAGGAACTTACCCATCTTCTTAGGCTTTACATATAATGAGCATACCCTGCCTTCTGCTCTGTACTTTTCAGCTATAGCATAGGCTTCCTTAACCTGTCCCTCATCGTACATAACAGCAATCTTGTCTGCTGATGCCTTAGTCTCAACACCATTCTGCATAAGGATTGAGAAGATTCTCTCGAATCCGATTGAGAATCCAACAGCGCTTACCTGCTGTCCTAAGAACTTGCCAATAAGGTTGTCATATCTTCCACCACCTGCGATAGCACCCTTGAAATCAATACTTTCAACTTCAAATACAGTTCCTGTATAGTAGCCCTGACCTCTTACTAAAGAAAGGTCAAATACAACATCAAACTGACCGTCTGAAAGCTCATTTACAGTGTTGATAATTCCTCTTACGCTTTCTGCTGGATCTTTATCATCCAGTATAGCTTCAACACTTTCAAGGCTTATCTCCTGTGCACTTGAAACACTTCCAAAGAATCCGATAAACTTCTCAATTGCAGCAGCGTCAAATCCCTTGTCTGTAAGCTCAGCCTTAACACCGTCAAGTCCGACCTTATCCATCTTGTCAAATGTAATGCACACACTGTCAAGCTGATCCTCGGTAAATCCACAATTCTGAAGGAATGAACGGAGAAGTCTTCTGTCGTTAATCTTAACCTTGAAATTCTTCATGCCAATAGCCTTAAGAGCCTTGGTTGTTGTAAGAATAAGTTCAACCTCCGAATCTGTAGAATCAGAACCAATAATATCAATATCACACTGAATAAACTCACGAAGTCTGCCCTTCTGTGGTCTTTCAGCTCTGTACACTCTGTCCATCTGGATACATTTCATAGGAAGAGTGAGCTTGTCCTTGTTGTTAGCAAAGTAACGGCTGAGCGGAAGTGTAAGGTCATATCTTAATCCCATATCAGCAATTTCATTCTCACAGGCTGTTCCTGTCTTAGGATTTTCCTGAAGTGAACTTACAGCCTTCTCAAGCTTATCGCCTCTCTTCATAATCTTGAATATAAGATTTAAGTTCTCACCGCCATCACTCTTATCAAGGTTCTCAATATCCTCAATAATAGGTGTTGTAATGTGTTCAAATCCATTAGCAACATATACCTTTAATATTTCATTCTGAAGGTAATCCCTGATTTCAACCTCATTAGGAAGATAATCATTAGTACCCTTAACTGGTGTTATTTTCATAATTGTCTCCTCATTTACACACTAAGGCAGATAACCGGTATTCTCCAGCCATCTGCCCCCATTTTCTTTAATACTAACTATTTTCCGCCAGTATCGAAAATGCTTCGCATTTTGCCTGACTCTTAACAGTTACTAATTAAGCTTCATCAATTGCCTTACCAATATCATGTCTCATATATTTGTTATCGAAATCTACCCATTCAGTAGCTTCATAAGCCTTGGCTCTTGCTTCCTTAAGGTCCTTGCCAAGTGCTGTAACACCGAGAACTCGTCCTCCGTTAGTTACAACCTTGCCTTCTTCGTTGAATTTAGAACCTGCATGGAATAAGAAATAATCATCCTTACCCTTGAAGTTTTCCATTCCCTTAATCTCGAAGCCCTTCTCATATGCGAGTGGATATCCGTCAGATGCGAGAATTACACATACACATGCGTTATCTTCAAACTGAAGGTCAACCTTATCAAGAGTTCCATCAATACAAGCCTCAAATACATCAACAATATCATTCTTCATTCTAGGAAGAACAACCTGTGCCTCAGGATCACCAAATCTTGCATTGTACTCAAGAACCTTTGGTCCCTTTGGAGTAAGCATAAGTCCAAAGAAGATAACTCCCTTAAATGGTCTGCCCTCACTCTTCATTGCATCAACAGTTGCCTGATAAATGTATTTCTTACAGAACTCATCAACTTCCTTAGTGTAGAAAGGTGATGGTGAAAAATTACCCATTCCGCCTGTGTTAAGACCCTGGTCACCATCCTTAGCTCTCTTATGATCCTGAGCTGATGACATAATCTTAATTGTATTACCATCAACAAATGAAAGTACTGAAACCTCACGGCCTGTCATGAATTCCTCAATGACAATTGTATCACCTGCTGTTCCGAATTTCTTGTCAAGCATAAGCTCATCAACACCTGCAAGTGCATCCTCTTTGTTCTCACAGATGAGAACACCCTTGCCAAGTGCAAGTCCGTCAGCCTTAAGAACGATAGGATACTCAGCAGTCTCAAGGTACTTCTTGGCCTCTTCTGCTGATGTAAATGTTTCATAAGCTGCTGTTGGAATATTGTATTTCTTCATAAGGTCCTTAGAAAATGCCTTAGATCCTTCAAGAATAGCTGCATTCTTTCTTGGTCCGAATACTCTTAAGCCCTCTGCCTCGAATACATCAACGACACCGCCGACAAGTGGGTCGTCCATACCGATAACAGTAAGGTCAATGCTGTTTTCCTTAGCAAATGCTACAAGCTTCTCAAACTCCATTGCCTTAATATCAACACACTCTGCAAGCTCTGCAATTCCCGCATTACCCGGTGCACAGTATATCTTGTCAACCTTAGGACTCTTGCTTAACTTCCAGCATATTGCATGCTCTCTTCCGCCGCTGCCTACAACTAATACTTTCATCTTAATTCCTCCGCATATCATTATCTATATACTTAGTCAGTAATCATTAATTAACATGTTCATTGGCAATCTTGTTAATTGCCTTAGGAAGAAGCTTCCATTCAGCCTGCTCCATAATTCTTCTCTGAAGAGTTTCAGGAGTATCACCATCAAGTACATCAACTGCCTTCTGGAAAATAATCTCTCCTGTATCCATTCCTTCATCTACATAATGCACAGTTGCACCTGATACCTTAACACCCTTTGCCAGAGCTGCTTCATGAACCTTGAGTCCATAGAAACCAACTCCGCAGAATGAAGGTATAAGTGATGGATGAATATTAATAATTCTGTGGCTGTACTGATGAACCATTTTCTCTGGGATTCTTACAAGGAATCCTGCGAGTACTATAAGGTCAACATTAAGCTCATTCACTTTATCAAGCAATGCATCGTTAAATGCATCTCTGCTTTCATAGTCCTTTGGTGATATGCAATATGCTGGAATATTGTTATCCTTAGCTCTTGTGAGTGCATATGCTCCGGCATTATTGCTTATAACTGCTACAAGCTCTGTGTTAGTGATTGTTCCATCCTTAACAGCATCGATAATAGCCTGAAGATTAGTTCCGCCTCCGGAAACCATAACTGCAACTCTTAGCATAAAGTAACTCCCTTCTCGCCAGCTTCAATGCTTCCGATAACATATGGAGTCTCACCTGCAGCCTTAACTGCCGCCATCACTGTATCAACATCAGCAGGATCAACAGCAAGTACAAGACCGATACCCATGTTAAATGTATTATACATCATATGCTCTTCGATATTGCCATCTTCTGCAAGCATCTTAAAGATTGGTGGTACTTCGTAGCTGTCCTTCTTAATTACTGCCTTAACACCGTCTGGAAGCATTCTAGGTACATTTTCATAGAAACCACCACCTGTGATATGGCTGCAGCCCTTAACCTTAACGCCTGCCTTCTTGATTTCCTTCATTGTCTTAACATATATCTTAGTTGGAGCAAGTAATGCCTCTCCTAATGTCTTTCCAAGTGAATCGTAATATGTATTAAGAGATTCCTCTGTCATTGTAAATACGCTTCTTACAAGTGAGAATCCATTGCTGTGTACACCACTTGAAGCGATACCGATAAGAGTATCACCCGGCTTGATGTTCTCGCCTGTAATAAGATCCTTCTTATCAACAACACCTACAGCAAATCCTGCAAGGTCGTATTCATCCTGTGGCATAAGTCCCGGATGCTCTGCTGTCTCACCACCGATAAGTGCACATTCAGACTGTCTGCAGCCCTCTGCAACACCACCAACGATAGTAGCAATCTTTTCTGGATAATTCTTGCCGCATGCGATGTAATCAAGGAAGAAGAGTGGCTCTCCACCAGCACATACAACATCGTTAACACACATAGCAACTGCATCAATACCGATAGTATCATGCTTGTCCATAATGAAAGCTAACTTAACCTTAGTTCCACATCCGTCAGTTCCTGAAAGTAATACAGGCTCTTCCATCTCCTTAATCTTAGCGAGTGAAAATGCACCTGAGAATCCGCCGATTCCGCCTAACACTTCTTCTCTCATAGTAGACTTAACAGCCTCTTTCATTAACTCAACTGACTTGTAACCTGCTTCAATATCAACTCCAGATTTCTTGTAATCCATGATTCTTTCTCCTTCAATATTATGATAAATGTAAGTTAATGTAACTATTCAGTTACTAATTAATAATTCTTATAACCGACTTCCTGAAGTCTGGCATCCTTCTTCTGAACACTTTCCTTAAGATTCTTAGTATAATCCTTAAGCCTTTCAAGAAGTGCTGCATCAGATGTTGCAAGAATCTTGGCTGCAAGAATACCTGCATTGGCACCACCGTTAATAGCAACAGTTGCAACAGGAATACCTGTAGGCATCTGTACTATTGAATATAATGAATCTCTACCGCCTAGTGATGTTGTGTGCATTGGAATACCAATAACAGGCATTGGGAAAATAGCTGCGCACATACCCGGAAGATGTGCTGCCATACCTGCACCTGCAATAATAACCTTAAATCCCTTCTCCTCTGCACTCTTAGCATATTCAAAGAATACGTCAGGCTCTCTGTGTGCTGAGATAATTGTCATCTCATACGAAATTCCTAACTGTTCAAGAATGTCTGCTGCCTTTGCCATAACAGGCATATCAGAGTCACTTCCCATAACAATTCCTACTAAAGCCATATTAACCTCCTATGTCCGATAGATATAATATTAAAATTAGTGAAAACACTAATTATCATTGTACTTTGTTTTAAACTTTGCGTCAAGATAAAGCCTGTTTACAGCTTACAATTATATATTTATAATTCTGTTAAAAATGCATCATTAAGTGCAAGCGTGCCATCAAGCACGAATCTGCCGTTCTTAATCAAGTCTGTTCTTGTTCCATCCTCTGCCACAACAGTAATATTACCAATCTCATCATACGGAATGGTAATATCGGTGTGACAGTTATAATAAGCCTTGTCCGGCTCCGTCTTACGAAGAAGTGAAACCTCATTATCCCTTGAGATAATCTCCTTGCCGTCCGGATTAGTTACATACACATCTTCTGCCCTTGAATAGCATGTGTCACCGACTGCAAAATGTGGTCCCATCTTTTCAACAATAAGAATCGGAAGCTTATACACAATATCATGCTTATTGGCAAACACATATGCTGTAGTGTTAGTTCCTATAGCAAACTCTCCGAGTGGTAAATTTTCATGGTCATATAACACATTTGCATTGAAAAGCTCTCTATTCTTAGCTTCATCATCAAAGTTAGTGCATGTGTAGTCCTTAACAAATCCATCCTCAAACCATACCGTAAGATTATTGAACTTAATATCATTAAGATATACACTGCTCACATTAAGAACGCCCGTTGTACCTTTAAGCACAGGCGATGTAAATACTTCTCCAAGCGGAATATTAACGTCCGCAAGACAGTTCTCAAATACAGTCTGCGTCTTATGGTCGGTTATCTTCATAATAGAAACCTTCATGTCTGTGCAGTTTCCGTTAGCTCCTTTAACCTCAACATACTGTGCTGTATCAAGTACATCAATAAGTGCCTGCTGGATAGCTTTATATTTGTTATAATCAAGGGTATTAATCTTAACAGTACCCTCGAATATTTCCTCGAAATTCTCTCCAATCTCCGGTATCGGATAAGCAATTATTGTAAAGCTTCTCTCCTCGCCTTTAATATACTCATTAACAATGCTTCCCGCGTCATTGCTGTATTTCACAGAAAGCTTCTGCTGCTTTGCATCAAGTGTTAAAGCCTCGCTCTTAATCTGTGGCTCAAATGGCACTTCACCAAACACCTCCATAACAGCAGGTCCACCATGCACCGCTGCAAGCTCTTTGTTCTTCTCATATGCAAGCTTTAATGCACCAGTCTTTCTCTCAACAAATTCGCCATCCATATAAAGTGCATTGTCAAAACGATGGTCGAAATCCATCTGCTTGTTAGGATTAGCTCCGTAATAGCCAACCTTAATGTTAAGTCTTTTATTAATCGTGTTGACCGCTGCCCTGTATATTGTAGGCTTAAGTCCAAGCTTTTCAAAATTCTTAATCTCAGCCCTCACAAGTCTTTCAAATCCCAGACAGTATCTTATATTAACTGTTTTCTTCTTAGACAAATCCTTGCCTGTAAGCTCGAATCCGATTCTGTACCCTTCTGTAAATGTGTCTGCCATCTTCTGGATTTCTTCTTCACGGAGCGAACTAAGATACTCTGCTGTCTTAATCTCATTGTCAGTAACATACTCACCGAATCTGTACAGATATCTTACATCTGTAAGGTCAGACTCCATAATTATCTTAGTTGCAAAATCAAGTTCAGGGTCTAACAGCTCTCTTACCCGGTACTCCATAAGGTCATCACTATAATCACTAACATACCAGTATACAGACTCTTTCATCTGCTTATAATCTGGCTTTCCACAGTCTTCCTCAGTCGATGCACACATGCAGTACACTTCAACAAAAAGCTCCATAAGTGCTGTCATTTCTGCCATTCTGCCTTCATATGCATACACAATCATTCCTCTTATCTCGACGTAAAGGAATGACAAAAGCCTTCCCTCTGATAGCCCTAACTTTGAAGCTGCATATGCCGGATTAGCGTAGCTTGTCTCGTAAGCCTTTCCAATTACATCTTCATACAGTCCTGTATTCACATTCTTATACTCTTCAAGTGAATAATCTCTGAAAACATCAGCTTTTAAGTCAGCCGCAAGCTTATCCATCTTAAGGATAAATGTGGCAATACATTTGAAATAATCTGCAAACCCATCCGTCTTAAGCCCAGGTTCCTCTGCTATCTCTTTAATTCTTTCTATCGCAAGCCCGTAACGTTCTTCTACATTATCATTAAACAATTTCTTTCTCCTTCTGCCCTGATAAGGATTATATTCCCATTAAGAATACTGCTATCATAAATACTGCTATTACCCCACACAGCATTGAACCAAATCTCGAAGTTCCGTAGAACTTATTATCTTCTTTGAAGCTGATTAGTCCGATTACTGTTCCAATTACCGCTAAGATAAGGCTTAATATTCCAAGACTTCCTACTCTTAAGCCGCCTTCTCCTGCTGCTTTAAAAGACAGATACACTCCGTAACCAAAAGAAAGCAATGACAGTATTCCCATCGCAGTCGATATCAAACCCCCAAGTGCCTGACTTTTATCAGAGAACTTGTATTTATTAAAAAGTTTCATTTTTTCACCTGTCCTTTTTACTAAACATTTTAACTATTCTGTATGCTATCGCATATACCGCATAACCGCACAATGCTCCCAGTACATTAAGCACAAGGTCATCAACATCAAAGCAGCCGACCTTACATATAAGCTGTACTGTTTCTATTGTAAGCGACAGTGCGAATCCATATGCAAATGTAGCAAAAACATTAATTCTGCCATTGGAAAGCCACGGCACGAATATGCCAAATGGTATGAATGCCAGCACATTTCCAATTATATTAAGAAATGCTATCCAGCCAAGCGAGTCAAAATGTCCAAGATAACGCCAATAGCGCCTGATTTCCGTGAACAGTGTAAGATTGTATTTGTAACCGCTGGCTATCTCTGCCCTTCCCATTCCTTCTGCGAAAAAGACTACATAAAAGAGCAGAATCATATATATAACAAAAAGCGCCCATTTTATAAGCGTTACATAATGTTTCTTTTTCATAACAAATCTGCCCGGCAGGCATAATTAACCCACCAGGCAGTTCCCCTTCACTAGAATAAGCTATCTGATCTGTGTGCAAGAAGTCTTGCACCATTAATAATCATCATTACACCTGCACCGATACCAAAGAGTATTATCAGGATACCAAATACAAGATTAGAAGCTCCTACTGACTTTAATTTCTTATAAAGATTCTCTTCCATAGTTAACCCTCCATTAACATCAGTTTTATGCGTTCTTAACACCATATTCTGCGTAATACTTGTCAATTGCTGCTTTTAGTGCATCATCAATAACTACCTTACCCTCACACTCTTTATTGTAAAGGTGTTCTACAACATCTGCCATAGATACAATTGCGCTTGTTGGGAAACCGTATCTTTCCTTAATCTCCTCAAGCGCACTCACCTTTCCGCCAAGGCCTACTTCCATACGGTTAAGTGAAACCATAAGTCCTACAATAGTAACATCTGCTGCCCCTCTTACCTTAGGAACTGTCTCTTCCATCGACTTACCGGATGTTGTTACATCTTCTATCATAATGACTCTGTCGCCATCCTTTAACTTGCTTCCGAGAAATCCGCCCTTATCAGCACCATGGTCCTTCTCTTCCTTACGGTCTGAGCAGTATCTTACTTCCTTGCCGTAAAGCTTTGCATATGCAACTGCTGTAACTACGCTGATTGGAATTCCCTTATATGCTGGTCCGAACAGTACATCAAAATCATCACCATATGTTTCATGAATAGCCTTTGCATAATACTCACCAAGTCTTGCAGCTGTGTCCTGTAACATACGCACCTGCGTTCATGAAGAAAGGTGACTTTCTTCCACTCTTTAAAGTAAAATCTCCAAACTTTAACACATCACTCTCTACCATGAAATCTATAAATTCCTGCTTATACTGTTCCATATATCCTCCTTATTCAGCCCCGCTGTCCGGCGGTGCTGCTTCATATTCAATATTGATTTTATTTTATCATAAATGTTTTCTCGTTTCAATGCGTCTTTGGAACATTAAATCTGCATATTAAAATCTGCTCATCAGAATTCTATATAACCCTTCCATGATAATCTGGCAGCCAGAAATCCTTAAAACCCACTAACCATTGTCAAGTTAATAATTCAGCAGCTTCTTGCTTACTCCCACAACACACCTTTAACCCCTATATATCTGTGCTCCTGTTACAAAAATATCAACAAAGTCCAAGCCTTTCTGCATCTCTCACAAATGTTTTAAAAAGTGCAAAACATATAGAACATATGTTCGTTTTGTGTTATAATACTTATAGTTATTTCAGATATCATTATTTCAGCATATGATAACTATATTTTTCAAAATAATGATTATCTGAATAATCCGAATGACTAGAAGATACAAAATAAGAATATCACACGCAGAAACGCATAAACTATTATTGCTGCTAACAAAATGCTGTTTGACATCAATGGATATCAATGGTATATTACATGTAGTGGTTGTGCTACGGAAACTTGCGATGCCCGTAGCCGGTGGAGTTCCATGCGTGGACTCCACTTTTTATGCCTGTTTCAGAAAGGAAATACTATATGGCAAAAAACTTTCTCACCTATGAGCAGCAACTACATATTCTTGAATATGACAAACAACTTGCTATTCCTAATCACGAATATGCCACTAAAAAACTGGAAGAACTCAGCTACTATTCTCTAATAGGCGGATACAAATCTCTTTTCAAACATGCTCCGTCAAATAAATATATTCATGGCGTTACTTTTGATGAATTGGTTTCTTTCTACTACTTTGATGAAGAGTTGCGCACTTTATTTCTGAAATACATTCTTCATGTAGAACGCCATATAAAATCCATGTTTTCCTATCACTTCTGTGAAAAATATGGTGAACAGCAGTCCATGTATCTTGATATAAATAATTATAATCACACCAGAAAGAACCATCGTGAACTGCTTCGCCTGACTCATTCATTACAAAAAGTTATTGCTACACCTAGCAAATATGCCTATATTGAGCATTCAGTCAATACATATCACAATGTACCATTATGGGTTGCAACAAATGCTTTAACATTTGGGCAGATTTCCAAAATGTATCAATATGCAACTACTGATATTAGAGCCAAAATCAGCAAAAACTTTCAGAATGTTTCAGAAAAACAATTGCATCAGTTTATCAACATTATAGGCAAATGCCGTAATGTATGTGCCCATGGGGAGCGTCTGTTTTCATTCAGAATAAACGAGACAATTCCTGATACCCTGCTACACCAAAAGCTTCAAATCAATCAAAACAATAATCACTATGTATACGGCAAGCAGGATTTATTCGCAGTTGTAATTGCCCTACGCTACCTGATAAATAATGATGAATTCAGACTCTTTAAAACTGCTCTTTCAAAACTTATAAAAACTGTAATTAAGCAGTGTCCTCATCTTACAGAGAAACAATTGCTTGATAATATGGGATTTCCTGCTAATTGGGATAAAATCAGCCGATACAGGAAAATATAATTCAATATCTAACATGAGTTTATTGACATACACATCTTGTAATGTTAATGTACATATGGTTGCGCTACGGAAACTTGCGATGCCCGTAGCCGGTGGAGTTCCATGCGTGGGCTCCACTTTTTTATTTTCCACGAAGGTACCTTAAACTTACTACTTGTATCAATAATTTGCATTATGAGAAGTTCCAGAATGGAACTGTGAAATGTATTGAAGATGAGATACCGTTTGAAGTGCCGGAGGGGTGGGCGTGGTGTAGACTGTTACCATTGACAATAAAAATAGGTGCAGGTAGCACTCCAACTGGTGGTGCTGCTGTTTACAGTACATCGGGAATCAAATTTATACGTTCGCAAAATGTATATGATGACGGACTTGTATTGACTGATGTTGCGTATATTTCAGAAGAAATAAATCAAAAAAAATCAGGAAGCATTGTTAAGCCTAAAGATATTCTTTTAAATATCACAGGTGGTTCTATCGGAAGATGTGCATTAGTTCCAGATGACTTTGATATTGCAAATGTAAATCAGCATGTAATTATTATTAGATTGGTAAATCCTGAATTACGAAAATATCTCCACGATGTTATTACCTCGCTGTATATTCAAGAGCAAATACTATCAAGGCAGGTTGGTTCAGGAAGAGGTGGGTTAAGTGCAGAAACATTATCCACTTTTCTTATACCTTTACCCCCTATGAATGAGCAAGTTTCTATCATAAAGAAACTACAAGACTGTATTTCATATACTTTAACAATAGCAGATGCACAAAGAAGTGTTTCGGATTTGGTATCGGCAACTAAATCAAAAATCCTCGACCTTGCTATCCGTGGTAAACTTGTTCCGCCAGACCCGAATGATGAGCCGGCATCTGTACTTTTAGAACGTATTCGTGCAGAGAAGGAGGAACTGATAAAGCAGGGCAAAATCAAGCGTGATAAGAAGGAATCTATTATCTTTCGAGGTGATGATAACTCTTATTATGAGAAGGTGGGCAATAACGTAAATTGCATTGATGAAAAAATCCCATTTGAATTACCAGAAGGTTGGGCTTTTATTCGTCTAAATACTGCATGGGAACTCATATCTGGAAGAGATTTGTCTCCATCAGAATATAACGATAAAATGATGGAATTCCATATATTACAGGTGCAAGCAATTTTAGAAATGGGCATATTAGCTTAGTTCGTTGGACTACCGTTCCGCAAGTTATTACTCGGAGAGGAGACTTACTTCTGACTTGCAAAGGAACTATCGGCGAAATCGCACATAATAACTTTGGGGAAGCTCACATTGCGCGTCAAATTATGGCTATTCGCAATATCTATAGCCTTAATATTGATTTTCTGGCATTATGCATTGAATATTCAATGACGAAAATCAAACAAGCTGCCAAGGGACTTATTCCGGGAATATCTCGTGAAGATATTCTTAACTTGATTATACCTATTCCACCAATCAAAGAGCAAGAAAATATTTGCAACAAGCTCAAAGTAACTTTTTCAGCAATAGAGCATATTGAAAAGAGCCTCAATTGAGGCACTTTTCGATTATAGCCAGGTGGCTAAATGCAACATTTATAGATTTATCAATGCGTTTCTGTTCAGATAACGGAGGAACTGCGATGAGCATTTCTTTTAATGTAAGTGGCTTTAATTCCTTTTGGTTGGTTGATCCTTCGCCTTTCTTTTCAAGTTCGGTTTGATGTGCCTTCATAAAAGCATATAGGTAATGTGAGCTAATGCAACTAAAGCTACGAATTACCGTAACATGGGAATCAGGAACAATTAAGAGACCTGTAGTATTATCGGTATTTCTATAAATTCCGACTCGTCCAAGAGTACCTGTTCCGGTTGAGTTAATTACTATATCTCCATCTTGCATATGTTCATCAGTCGGATAACGTTTTATTGTGGTCTCGTCAAGATATTGAGCCAAACTAATATCTATGCCATTGTATTTGGTGTTGCATTTCTGAGCAAATACAATAACATTGCTGATTTCTGCATATTTTGGAGATTTTCCTCGACGAATTTCTTTAACACAGCAATTTTCTAAACGCATCCATGTCCAAGTATCTGGAATATTATATGGTATTTCTTCATCAATGCAAGACACCTCACCATCAAACTTCTCATAATAAGAGGAGTGTAAACATCTTCGATATAATATTAAAGCGAATTTCTCGCTAAAATATTATATCGGAGGTGTCTTTTTATGGAGACAAAAATAACATTTGAAGAATACTTGAGAAAGGAAAATTTATCAGAAAATACGATAACATCGTATCTATGGACAGTGAGTTATTTCAATGCGAATTACGATGTTGTTAGCAAAGAAAATCTGCTTGCCTACAAAGGGTATTTGATGGAATTCTTTAAGCCTAAAACGGTAAATCTACGTATACAGGCAATAAACAAGTTTTTGGAATATTTAGAAGAACAGCACTTACAGCTAAAAGCTGTAAAAGTGCAGCAAAAAAACTTCTTAGAAAATGTTATCAGCAATGCAGATTACAATTTTCTTAAGAAGCAGCTCAAAAAGGATAGTAATATGGAATGGTATTTTGTAGTTTGGTATTTAGCAGCTACAGGGGCAAGAGTAAGCGAGCTGATTCAAATTAAGATTGAGCATATAGAAATTGGATATTTTGACCTATACACAAAAGGTGGTAAACTACGACGATTATATATACCACAAAAGTTAAAAATAGAAACTCTTGAATGGCTGGAGGAATCGCACCGTTCCTCTGGCTATTTGTTTCTTAACAGATATGGAGATAGAATTACCACAAGAGGAATTTCTCAGCAACTTAAAAACTATGCCGAGAAATATGGACTTGACAAAAAGGTGGTTTACCCACATTCATTCCGCCACAGATATGCAAAGAATTTTCTCGAGAAGTACAATGATATTGCTTTGCTTGCCGATCTTATGGGACACGAAAGTATTGAAACTACACGCATATATCTTCGTAGAACTGCCAGCGAACAGCAGGAACTTGTAGATAAAATTGTAACTTGGTAAAAATTAAGCCGTCCTCGGATGAGGGCGGCTTAGATGTTATTCTATATTTTGAACTATGGAATCAAGCAAAGAATAATATTGATAAATCCTTTCGGCTATTTTATTTTGTTCATTTATAGGTGGAATAGGAATAAGTGTGGTTCTTATATGTTCAAGGTGAAGATTAGGCACACCAATTCCCTTTAGAGAACTTTTAAAATAGTCTTGGATGGTATCACTTGCTATAATTTTCAGCAAGTACTGTGAGGAAATATTGTTATTTACTACTCTTAACAAAGCTAATGTTACATAAATATCAAACTCACATTCTCTATCAACTATTGCCGCAACTCCTGTAGTTCCATTTTTGGCAAGCAAAATATCATTCATTTTAGGTGATACTCTTGAATATAACTCATCATGTAAAGATTTTGGGATATACATGATATCATTCCAATTGATTTTTCCTGTAGTTATATTCTTTGCTGATAAGAAGATGTATCCGCTATCTGAATAGGTGGGCGTTTTATGTGTTCCGTCAGTTATAGGATAACAGATTGTTTGTAATCTACTCCACTCCCAATTTTGAGGCAATTCAAACGGAATTTCATCATCAATATTGCTTATTATATCTCCAACTCTTTCATAATAAGAGTTATCATCACCTTTGAAGATGACAGATTCCTTCTTATCACGCTTGATTTTTCCTTGCTTGATAAGTTCTTCTTTTTCGGCTCGCATGCGTTCAAGAAGAACAGAAGCCGGCTCATCATTCGGGTCTTGAGGTACAAGCTTACCACGGATGGCAAGGTCGAGGATTTTGGATTTAGTATTTGCAATTAGAGATAGCGTTTCTTTTTGGGAATTTTCAATTGCATCTAATAATGGGGCGATTTTCTTTATCTGTCTTAGAATTCTATTTTGTTCTTTCTTTGGTGGAATTGGAACTATTAATGGTAATATCCCTTTTCCAGATACAACCGGCTGTGCTGTTGATACAGAAGTTGTTCCTAAATTCAAATATGTTAAAGTTGATACAAGAAAATCAATATCAAATATATTGGGTTCTTTAATTGTCGCTATTAATGCATTATCAGTTACCCAAGCTTTTGATATTGTTTTATATACACTACCACAATAATAGCCTACACGCCCAATAACAATAGTTTTTGGCTCAACATTGTAATACGAGTACATTCCGTTTATACCATTGCCACCATAGACCGGAAAATCTCCTTCATCTGTCAATTGGCGAACCTTTATTGTTTTACCGGAACTTAGTGATATTATATACTGCAGTCTTGCCCACGCCCACCCCTCCGGCACTTCAAACGGTATCTCATCTTCAATACATTTCACAGTTCCATCCTGGAACTTCTCATAATGCAAATTATCCTCACCTTTAAAGATAATCGTATCATTCTTAATATCCTTTTTCTTGAGCTTACCTTCCTTGAGCATCTGCTGCTTCTGCTCTCTGATGCGTTCCAACAATACCTCCGCCGGTTCATCATTCGGATCCTGTGGAACAAGTTTGCCACGGATAGCAAGATCAAGTATTTTTTGTCTTAATGCTTTTGTATCCATTACTCCTCCACTTCCCCAATCAATTGTTCTAATTCTGAAACTGCTTTAGCAATATTCTCAGACTTTTCTTTAATCTGATCAAGTAATTCCGCGAGAGTATAATTATCTGTATCAGATTCTGTCTTCATCCATGTAATATCTAGGCTAGTCTTATCTCTTGCAAGGATATCCTGAATTGAGAACTTACGCCATCTTCCATTTGGATTTTCTTCACTATATGTTTCTTTTCGCTTGCCTAAGTCTCCATCTGCATAGCATGCTATAAAGTCATCAAAGTGCTCTGGCTTTAAAGGATTAGTTTTTCCAAATGATGGCATATCATTTCTAAGATCATAAATCCAGACTTCTTTTGTATTTCCCTTATCTGTTTTTCCACGAGTAAAGAAAAGTACATTTGTCTTAACACCCTGTGCATAGAATATTCCTGTAGGAAGACGCAAAATTGTGTGTAGATTACATTTATCTAATAAATCCAATCTAATTTTCTCGCCATCACCATCAGCAAATAACACATTATCAGGCAATACAACAGCAGCTCTTGCTTTTCCGTTGTTTTTTAAACTTCGATAAATATGCTGTAAAAAGTTTAACTGTTTGTTACTTGTAGGATATGTAAAATCATCACGTGTAGCACGTTCTCCGCCTTTCTTAGTTCCAAAAGGTGGATTTGTCAAAACCAGATCGTAATCATGCATTGATTTTCCAATATTTGAAAGTGTATCACCTAATGTAATAGGAGCTTCAATATCATGGAGCATAGCATTCATCAATGCCAACCGATGTGTATCATGTACAAGCTCACAACCTGTAAATGCTTCCTCCCTCTCAAATCTTGCCAAATCTGCATCTTCAATGTCAAAAAAATTATCTGTATGTTCTGATACATACTGATGAGCAGCAATCATAAAACCAAATGTTCCACATGCAGGGTCGTTACATCTCTCTCCTACTTGCGGTTTCATAAGTTCTGTCATAACATCAATCAAAACTCGTGGAGTAAAATACTGACCTGCACCTGATTTCTTTTCATTAGCGTTCTTCTCAAGTAAACCTTCATACAGATTTCCAAGTCCTTCTTCTCTTGCAGAATACCAATCAAGACTATCTATCGTGGCTATAATTTTTTCAAGATTCTTAGGCTCGTCAATATTTGTTGCTGCACCCTGATATATTTCACGAATTCTACCTGTACCATTATCTCCAAGTTCTGATAACAGCTCCTTGTAAAACTTTTTCAGTTCTACTCCACTTTTAGCCTTCAATTCATCCCAACGGTATTTCTCTGGAATCTGTTCTTCTGTTCCAGTTTCCTTAGCCATTTTCAAAAACAAAATATATGTTAACTCTGTAACATACTGATGATATGTGATACCATCATCTCTTAGTACATTACATAAATTCCATAATTTGGATACAATTTCTTGTGTTGTCATGCAACATTTCCTCCGTCATCATACAAATATTCATTCAATTCAAGCACAATGCTTTCAAGATTATTCTGAAATACTTTATTTATCTTATTGAAGCCTCCATAGCTTGCAAATCTGCTGTCTTCATCAAACACCTTAATATTCATTACAGATTCCCCTAGCAAATATTTTTCAATGCGAGATATCCAGCTCTGTTCCTGCTTTGAAAAATTATGTTTTTTTCTAAGTTTCTCAACAGCTCTGTGAATACGTGCTTCATGACTAACAAGCGTTGAGCCAATTGCATAGCGTCGAATCAAACTTATAATATCTGCCATTATCTCTTCATTAGTCAATTCATAAAGTGCAGTATTCAACTGCTGTGTAGTAAATCCTTCTCTATCGAGTGTTAACCTTAAATCCTTCAAATCTTTTCTTGTCAAATCCTTTGGTCTGGTACAGATAATATTCAATGCCGCAATTTCATTACGATTATTCTGAATATAACGTGAAAATGCATTCAGATAATCTTCTGGTTTTTCTGCATTTCCATATCCACGTGAATGTTCTGTCAATATATCCTCTGCATCAGAAACCACAACAGAACGAAAACCATTTGCTTTCGTTTCTTGCAGCATTTTGAATACATCACGGTATTTAAGCAGACTATTCTTAGCTTCCTGAACATCTGACTTTTTAATTTCCATAATAAACTGTGATGGGTCTTTTCCATCAGTCATGCTAATAAAATAATCCATCACTTTAGGCGACATATTTCGTTTCTTTCTCTGTAGTTTAGCAATTATCTGATTAATCTGCTGTTCTACCTGTTTATCATCATTTATTTCAGACAGCCCATCCAATAGTTGAGTAAAGCTTGTTGCAGGATTAACCACTACCGGTTTCATAGTATTCACATCATTCAAAGAATCATATACTCCCACAGGATCATATATTTCAAAATGTGTCTTATGAATTTTTTGACATAATCTGGTAGCACGTCCCAACATCTGTTCAAATAAAATACGTGATTTCACCCTACGCATAAACACTAAATTTGTAATTTCAGGCACATCAATTCCTGTAGTCAACAAGTCTACTGTTACTGCAATACTTGGATAATTCTCGTTCTTAAAGCGTTTGATAGCCTCCTGCACTTTCTTAGGATTTCCGCCTCCAACGCTACCTGTTATCTTCATAATAGCCTCATTAGAGACTCCATATTCCGAATAAATATCTCTCAAAATTGATACAATCATATCTGCATGTTGGTCATCAACTGCATATATTAGAGTTTTTCCCTGTTCTTCCGGATTCTCAGGATCAATATCACGAGCAATTTCACTTAAAACTGTCTTATTAAAATTCTCTGTAATAACCTGTCGATTAAATTGTTCAATATCAAAATCTAATTCATCATCCAACAACTCACTATTTGTAATTTCGCCTGTCACAGGATCATAAATCATAACTGTATCACCCAATTTGTAGTGAATTCCACCTGTACTAAGTTTTGTTTCCAGATGATGAGGAGCGTCATGATCTACTAAATACCCTTCTATGACAGCTTCCCTATATGTATATTTAAACACTGGTTGTCCAAAAATTTCTGTCGTCTGAAGTGCAGGTGTTGCCGTAAGTGCAATCTTCACCGCATCAAAATATTCAATTACACTTCGATATTTACTTTGATAATCTCTCTGGTCACGATACAAAATTTCGGTGTCACCCATTTCCTTATCAAGAATATATCCACGGTGTGCTTCATCAATGATAACCAGATCATAATCTGTAACAGCCGGCATAGTTTCTCCGTCATTATATAAAATACGCTTAACCATACTCTGAACAGTAGCTACCTGTATTCTAGTTTCTTTATCAATATTTTTATCTTCAAGTCCCTTGACATTATATATCTCATCAAGTGTCATTAAGTCTTCCAATTTAACTTCTTTGAATACATCTGATGCCTGTTCTCCAAGGGAAGTCCGATCAACAAGAAACAATATACGCTTGAATCGGTTCGTTTTTAAAAAGCGATAAATCATGCCTAATACTGTACGAGTCTTTCCTGTTCCTGTCGCCATAGCTAAAAGAATATTCTTTTTCCCTTCAATAACTGACTGTTCTGCCGCTTTTATCGCATTTAACTGATATTCACGCAAATTTAGCCCCTTAGGGTCTGTAAGAAAATCATATGGCAATGCCTTCAATGCTGAATTACCCTCTTGAGGATTTTTCTCTAGCAATTCTACCATTCCCATAGGACTAATCCAACCATGAAGAGCTGTCGGATTATTTGCAGGGCTTCTCAAATCTAAAAACCATATACCTGACTTTGTTTCAAGCTGCTTTAGATATGGTCTTCCGTTGGTAGCAAAAGTAAATGGTACTTTGTATTCCCCCCATTCTCCAATCTGATACTCTGAATCTTCCTTACGAATATTACGTGGATATTCTTTCCCCTGATAATCAATAACAGACGGAATATCCTTATGTATTGCTTTTGCCTCAATAACACCTATCAACTTAGTGTCAACAAATAATGCATAGTCTACACGTCCACTCTGTCCTACTGTAGAATTTGTCGGCCATTCAGCAATAGCCATATTATGTCCTTTTGCCGGACGAGTTCCTTTAGAATAACGCAGATTTTCTGTATCTGCCTCCCAGCCTACTTGACGCAATTGTTCATCAATAATATATCTAGTTTCAGCTTCTGATTTAGGTCGCTGACTTGCCATTTTACCAGCCTGCTTCTGACGCTCTGATTTAGAAATAGCTTCTGCTATACTTGCTTTTTGTTCTGCCTGTTTTGTAAGTTCTTCTGCCTGTCTCTCTTCTGCAGCTTTCTCCTCCTGTGGAACCGAAACTCTCTTGTTTTCTAATTCAGGCATAACAAAATCATGATGCTGATAATTCCAATCGCCATAAGTCTGCATAAACCATTCGCATAGACTATGAGCCATTTGAATCAGAATTTTACATTCTGATTCAGAATCATAATTCTCATGCACAGCTTTATTTCTGGCTTTTCTAAGAGCATGTAAAATATCCGTTAAATCTCTTGTTAGCAATCCCTCTCTTTGAAGAGTATCTATTCTTGTAACTGCTGTATTATCATATGGCAATTGGATTCTATCATAAGTAAACATTAAATTAACAATGCTCTCCCCTATCATTCCCAATTTCATAAGGCATGAATTAGGATCAGAAAAGCAATACTTTTCAGCCTGACAACCAAATGTTGCTAAAACCGGAAACTCTGATTGTAAAAAGTCAAAGTTTGAATTCATAAGAGTTACCTCCTCATTCCACCATTTTGTCCACTTAACTTCTCATAATATAATATTATATCATGTATAATAATATTTTTTCAATCTCATCCTGAGTTTCTCAAACACTCTAAAACACTATATCTTATCGAACATTTGCTACACATATAATTAATCACATACCTTGGCAATCCGATTGATTTCGTATTTCCAATCCGACAGATTTCTAATTTCCAATCCGATTGATTTCCAATTTCCAACCCGATTGTTTTTCAACATCATTTCCTTATAGCAAATAGTTTAAAACTCCCTTCACATTTTCCTTGACCTAAACCTGACTTTAGGTGCTATCATATAAAATGTATTAAAATATAAGATAAGGAGTATCAGAAAACATGTATATTGAGAATATTAACAGTCCTGCTGATGTGAAGACATTAAACATCATGCAGCTTAATGTCCTTGCAGAAGAAATGCGTCACGCCCTTCTTACAAGAGCCAGCAAACACGGCGGACATTTCGGTCCTAACTTCGGTATGGTAGAAGCAATCATCGCCATGCATTATGTATTTGATTCGCCTAAAGATAAAATCGTATTTGATGTATCACACCAGTGCTATCCTCACAAAATGCTCACTGGAAGAAAAGATGCATATCTTTATGAGGAGCATTATGATGATGTGTCAGGATACACTAATCCGGACGAAAGCGAACATGATTTCTTTACTGTAGGTCATACTTCAACTTCTATAAGTCTTGCCTGCGGTCTTGCCAAAGCAAGAGATTTAAACGGTGAAGATGGTAATGTAATCGCTGTTATAGGTGATGGTTCTTTAAGCGGCGGCGAGGCTTTGGAAGGTCTTGATTTTGCTTCTGAATTAAATAGCAACATGATTATTGTTGCTAACGATAACGACATGTCTATTGCTGAAAATCACGGTGGTCTTTATGCTAATTTAAAGCTCTTACGTGAAACAAATGGACAGGCTGAATGTAATCTTTTTAAGGCAATGAACCTTGATTATATCTATGTCGACAAGGGTAATGATATTGCTTCTTTAATTGAAGCATTTGAAAAGGTTAAAGACACTACAAAAGCCGTTGTTGTCCACATTAATACGCTTAAAGGCAAAGGTTATGCACCTGCCGAACAGAATAAAGAAATATGGCACTGGCATTCGCCTTTTGATATTGCAACCGGCGAATCTCTTTCCAAGGGCGGAGAGCCTGATTTCTCTGACGCTTCTTTAGAATATCTGTTAAAGAAGATGGACGAGGATAAAAGTGTTGTTGCAATCACAGCCGGAACTCCTACTGTTATGGGATTTACTGCTGACATGCGAGCTAAAGCAGGAAAACAGTTTGTTGATGTTGGTATCGCAGAGGAAACTGCTGTTGCATTAGCTTCCGGTATCGCCGCTAACGGCGGAAAGCCGGTATTTGGCGTTTACAGCTCATTTATACAGAGAACCTATGACCAGATTACTCAGGATGTATGTATCAACGGCAATGCAGTAACATTTGCAGTATTTGCAGGTTCTGTGTACGGAATGAATGATGTAACTCATCTTGGGCTTCAGGATATCCCTATGCTTAACAGCATTCCGGGACTTGTATATCTTGCACCTGTTACTAAGGAAGACTATGTTGCCATGCTTGACTGGTCTTTAACACAGAATGAGTATCCTGTTGCTATTAAAGTTCCGGGTGGCAGCATGATTTCAACAGGCACGCCTGTAACTAAAGATTTTGGCAAGCTGGACACTTATGAAATTACCAAGAAAGGAAGCAGAGTTGCTATTCTCGGACTTGGAACTTTCTATGAAACTGCTGTAAAAGCCGCTGATATTCTTAAGACTTCACACGGAATTGACGCAACTGTTATCAATCCTTACTATATCTCAGGTATTGATGCAGACACTCTTAATGAATTAAAGAAAGACCACGCAGTAGTTGCAACTCTTGAGGACGGCTACCTTGAAGGTGGCTTCGGTGCTAAGATTGCAGCATACTATGGTTCTTCTGATATGAAGGTATTAAACTTCGGTATTAAGAAAGAATTTATCGACAGATACGATGTCGCAGAAGTATTAAAGGACAACCATCTTACTCCTGAACAGATTGCAGAAGATATCGCAGCAACATTATAACTATATTGTTTCATTATAATCGAAAAGACATGGCAATCATTTTTATCAATGACTGTCATGTCTTTTTAGAATTTATCCCTGTCTTTAGTTTCCATAATGGCTGTGGCATGATTAAATACATGCATATTTGACGTGATACCTATAGATAGTCGCATTAGTCAAGTTCTTATAGGACAATTTCAGCAAATTGCCTGCTAAACCAGCCATTTTATCTCTCAATCCACCTATCAAAAGCTTCCTCGTGCCAGCCTTATAGGTAATTCCGCACCGAAAACACTTTTTCTGTCTGAAAACAGCCTATAAAACCTCTATAAAAAACAATCTTATAGGACGCGCCAGCCTGAGCGCCACATTACAGTTATCTCACCAACAGTCTCAAGCGCCACGCCTCAGCACGCCTCAACATTCCTTAGCAGCCTCCACAAACTCCACAGCCCAGTGCTTCCACGACCACATAT
The DNA here is from genome assembly GCA_003458705.1 of Eubacterium sp. AF22-9. Taxonomy (GTDB): domain Bacteria; phylum Bacillota; class Clostridia; order Lachnospirales; family Lachnospiraceae; genus Lachnospira. Next base: position 34,178 of record QRVH01000021.1, read on the forward strand.
CTTCCGCATACTGAACGCCTCTTGCCACTTTCTCCTTCATAGAACCCACATCAGCCACAAGGCTTTTAATCTTCTCTCCAACTTTTTCCAGCTCATCAAGTGAATAATATTCAACTCCTGAATCCATAGGAATCTCACGCCGCATATAAGTACTTCCATCTGTAATACTAACACAGCCATTCATTAACGCAAGCGGCGTCCTGTCATGTATTCCTGCCTTAAACCACGGAAGCTGGTTAATCGACAGACGGGCATTATTATATATATTTGGAAGCTCTCCATACATTACCTCTCCACAGTCCTTAACATGCTCCTTAATGAATGGCAGATCATCTTTCATAAGAACCTCTGCCTTCATAAGAAAAGTATCCCAGTTATGTCCATACAGCTTCACAGGCACATGATTTCTTATAAGTTGAACCACAATCTCCTGTCTTATGGCCGCCTGAATATAAACATCAGCCATGAAATTCTGCTGCAGCTTCTCTGCGGTCTGTGTTCCGCTGATACCCGGATACATCTTCCTTATGGCTTCCTCCTGCGTAAGCTCCGGATTATCAAACAGTATTTGTGTAAATGTATTAAAAAAATAAACATTTTCACTATCCTGCTTCTTTGCCTTAAAATACACCATATCAGGGTCAGTATAGGACGCTGTGAATATCAGGTCATTATCACGCATATCATATGGCTTCAGACCGCCCTCTGCCTGCTTTGCAGCAAGCGGAAGAACAATACAGCTGTTAATATGAGGATAGGTTTCATCAACAAACTTCTTATGCATCTCATCAAGACATATTACATTCATGTTTTTTAAAGGCACTTTGAGACTGTCATGATGATAGAACGGATGGTCAAGAATATAATGCCATACCGCTTTTCCAAGCCTGTCAAAGCAGTATCTTCCCGAATCATCACATACTGCGTCCAGCTTTGTATTAATATCAAACACATAATCAAAAGGCTGGGAGTCATACTCATCAGCCAGCACACACAGCTTATCCTTCTGTGTGGCTTTATCTAATCTGATATGCATGACTTCCCAGCCCATAGCTTTTAATTCTTCACTTATACAGTCAATAAAGTAAGTTGTTGAGTCATAGCATATAGAACCATTACTTAAGAAAAGTATTCTATCTGACACAACCAATCAGCTCCTTAATATCTGCTACATTATTCTTTTCCATATATTCCCTGATTCCATCAATAACCTTAATAGTTGTATATGGATCATTAAAATTCGCTGTTCCGACAGCAACTGCACTTGCACCAACCATAATCATTTCAAGTGCATCCTCTGCTGTTCTGATTCCACCCATTCCGATTATAGGAAGGTTAATTGCATTGGCAACCTGATAAACCATTCTTACTGCGATTGGATGAATAGCAGGTCCTGATACACCCGCAGTCTTGTTAGCTACTGCAAATGTTCTTCTGTTCACATCAATCTTCATACCTGTAAGAGTATTGATAAGCGAAACTGCGTCAGCACCACCTGCCTCTACAGCCTTTGCCATCTCTGTGATATCAGTAACATTAGGACTTAACTTCATAATAACCGGCTGCTTTGCAACCTTCTTAACCGCCTTAGTAATAGCCTCTGCAGAAGATGGAACCTGTCCGAAAGCAATTCCACCCTCTTTGACATTAGGGCATGAGATATTGATTTCAAGAAGGTCAACTGGCTGTTCACCAAGCTTTTCAACAGCGTCTACATAATCTGCCTCAGATTTTCCACATACATTAACAATAATCTTAGTATCATACTGCTTAAGGAATGGAATATCTCTTTTTACAAATGTATCAAGTCCCGGATTCTGTAATCCGATAGCATTCATCATTCCACCGTAAGTCTCAGCAATTCTTGGTGTAGGATTGCCCGGCCATGGAATATTGGCAACACCCTTGGTTGTCACTGCACCGAGTCTGTTAAGGTCAACATACTCTCCATACTCCATGCCTGAACCGAATGTTCCGGAAGCAACTGTCACAGGATTCTTTAATTCAACTCCTGCAATATTCACTGACATATTAATATCGCTCATTACAGTTCTACCTCCTTAACATTAAATACCGGACCTTCCTTGCATACTCTCTTATTCTTAACCTGAGAATGGTCGTCAATCTCGGTTGATTTACATACACACGCAAGACATGCACCGATTCCACATGCCATCTTTTCTTCTAATGAAACATAACACGGAATATCATTCTCAAGTGCATATGCCTTAATTGCACGAAGCATAGGAGTTGGTCCGCATGCGAATATAACATCCGCCTCAACCTTTTGCTGCTTTACGGCATCTAATACATTTCCCTTTGTTCCAACGCTTCCATCTTCAGTTGCAATATACACATCTGTATCAGCAACTGCTTCAAAATCTTCCTTAAGAAAAGTCTGGCTGTTTCTGTAACCAACTACAACATTCTTGTGGCAGTCTAATCTTCTTGCAAGTTCAAGCATAGGCGGAACACCTATTCCACCTCCGAAAAGAATAGCCTTATCAAAGCTTCTGCCATCTGCCTTAAGCTCTGCAGCAATTTTTCCCAAGTCATAACCATTGCCAAGAGGTCCCTGAATATCAAGATATTCTCCTGCCCTCATCTTAGAGAATTCCTCTGTTCCCTTTCCGGCAACCCTGAATACAATTCTCAAATTATTATCCTCAACCTTACATATACTGATAGGTCTTGGTAACATTCTTGAGCCATCATTAGAATATACTGATATAAACTGTCCAGCCTTAGCGGCCTTAGCAATATCCTTTGTTTCAAACCATATTTCATAGACTCCGTCAGCAAGACAGCCTGCTTTAAGAATCTTCGCATTTTCTCTGTACGCCATAATAATCTCCATTATTAAACTGTGTGTAAATATATATAATTACTTGCCAAGTGCTCCGTTGATATCAGCAATCATATCAAGAGCAGCCTGTCTTGAAGCTTCTCCGAAATTCTTCTCACCAAACTTCGCATACTGTTCCTTAGTATATGCTGCTATAATTCCTCTTGAGCTGTTTACGATGGCTCCAAGTCCGTCAGGATTGAAGAAATCAACAAGATCCTTGCCCTGTCCACCCTGTGCGCCATATCCCGGAACAAGGATATATGCCTTAGGCATAACCTTTCTTAACACTCTTCCCATCTCTGGATAAGTAGCTCCGACAACAGCACCGACATTGCTGTAATCTCCATCCATGCTTGAAGCTCCCCATTCATTAACCTTCTCACCAACTAACTCGTATAATGGTCTTCCGTTTATAAGCTGATCCTGGAATTCTCCGCTTGAAGGATTAGAAGTCTTAACAAGTATAAATATACCTCTGTCCTGCTCATTACAAACCTTAATAAATGGATTGATTCCATCAGAACCAAGATATGGATTAACAGTTGCAAAATCTTCATCAAAAGGTGTAATTGCCTTAGAGCCAACATTTACCTTTCCGAGATGTGCTACCGCATAAGCCTCAGAAGTTGAACCGATATCACCTCTCTTAACATCACCGATAACAATCATGCCTTTCTCGTGGCAGTAATCAACTGTTTTCTTGAATGCCTTAAGTCCTTCAATACCAAACTGCTCATACATTGCAATCTGTGGTTTAACTGCTGGAACAATATCATAAATATTATCTATAATGCCTTTGTTATACTGCCATATAGCCTCTGCTGCTCCCTCAAGTGTCTCACCATACTGCTCAAATGCAGCATCTGCAAGATGCTTTGGAAGATACTTCATCATCGGATCAAGTCCTACAACTATTGGTGCATTAGTCTCTACAATCTTATCAACAAGCTTCTTAATCATTAATCTACTTTAGCCTCCTTAATTCATACGCAAAATCACTTTATTCTACAACTTTGGAACTTCTCTTTCAATAAGAATTTCTGTTCCATTATGGTCTGAATACACAACTCTTCCATTAACAAGCGTATATAAAACCTTTCCATACACATGCTTTCCTTCAAATGGAGTATTCTTTCCCTTTGAAGCAAATCTGTTGCTGTCAATATCATACTCTTCTGTAGGATTAACAACTGTTATATCAGCAACTTTTCCCGGTGCAAGAACTCCTCTGTCAATTCCAAGTATCTTAGCCGGATTATAACTCATTTTCTCAACCATCTGTAACGGAGTAAGCACTCCTGTTCTTACAAGCTCAGTAATAGTAACCGGAACTGCTGTTTCAAGACCTACTACACCAAACGGTGCTTCGTCAAAAGGTCTTTCTTTCTCAGTAGGATGATGTGGAGCATGGTCTGTTGCAATAACATCAATAACCCCTGATGCAAGCACTTCTTTAAGAGCCTTTACATCATCTGCCTTTCTTAAAGGAGGGTTAATCTTAAAGTTTGCATCATCCCCGTTCACCGCATCCTCTGTCAGTGTGAAATGATGTGGGGCAACCTCTGCTGTCACTGGAATCCCCTGTTCCTTGGCAATCTTTATAATAAATGCTGATTCCTTATTAGACACATGACTTATATGCAGCTTTGCACCTGTATTCTTTGCAAGAAGAATATCTCTTGCAACAATAACATCCTCAACGGCATCCATTATTCCGAAAAGACCAAGTTCCTTGGCTCTCTCTCCGGCATTCATAACACCTCTTGCAGCCAAGTTAGTATCTTCACAATGTGCAAATACCGGAATGTCAACCTCTGCTGCCTGCCTCATAGCCTGCCTTGCAGTTCTTGCATTCATAATAGTTCCGCCATTGTCACTGACTGCAACAGCACCTGCATCCTTAAGAGCCTCAAAATCAGTAAGGTATTCTCCTTCCTGACCTGCTGTCATGGCAGCTATAGTATACAGATTAATATCTGTTACCTCTTCAGCCTTATCAGTTACATACTGCAGCATATCAACATTATCAATTACAGGTTTAGTATTAGGCATCATGCACACTGTTGTGTATCCGCCTCTTGCTGCAGCTCTTGATCCGGTTCTTATAGTTTCCTTATGCTCAAGTCCCGGTTCCCTGAAATGTGCATTAAGGTCAATCAGTCCCGGCATAACCATACAGCCTGATGCATCAATGACATCATCTGCCTGAGACTCATCAATGTTCTCTTCCATAGCCGCAATAAATCCGTCCTTAATAAGCACGTCCATCACTTTGTCCGTCTTACTTGCAGGGTCAAGCACTCTGCCTTCTTTAATCAGTATGTTCATTCGCCCAATCTCCCCTCTAAGTTTTTCTCTTCAAAAATATTGGCTGGAACAGGCTTTCCAAAGTAATATCCCTGTATATAATCCACACCAAGACTTTTAAGCAGTTCAAACTGCTCCTTATGTTCAACACCCTCAACAACTATCTTAGTACCAATAGTCTTGGAAAGGTCAACTATAAGCTTAACAAATGCCTGTGCATAATCATCTTCAACAATATCATCAATAAATGTTTTATCAACCTTAATGATATCAAGAGGAAGCTGCTTTATGTAATTAAGTGAAGAATATCCTGTTCCAAAATCATCAAGTGCAATTCTAGGTCCTAACTTCTTAAGTCCTGTGATAATCTCCATAACTCTCTGCATATCATTGATTGCAAATGATTCTGTAATCTCAAGTACTATATTCTTAGGATTAACACCTGTCTTATCAAGAATTCTTTTAATATTCTCAACCACATTCTTCTGTAAAAGCTGCACTACCGACAGATTCACATTAATATAGAAATCCGGATGTCCGTTATCATTCCATAGCTTACATCTTCTGCATGCCTCTTCTAGAACATAGTCACCAATCGAAGTAATAAGTCCAAGATATTCTGCCAGCGGTATAAACTCACCTGGTCCCATAAATCCCAGTGCCTTGCTGTCCCATCTTACAAGTGCCTCACAGGAAGTACACATCTGTGTATTGACATTTACAACAGGCTGATAGAATACTACGAATTCGTCAATTCCTGTAGAAACTGCCTGTCTCATATTATTCTCTATATCTAGCCTCTTGGCTGTCGAATTCTCAACCTCGCTGCTGTAATAGGCATATCCGTTCTTTCCTGAACGCTTTGCTTCATACATTGCAACATCAGCCATTCTTGTTATCTCATGGACATCAACACTATTATCCGGGAACAACGCAATACCCATACTCATAGTACAGAAATACTCAGTTTCCATAAGATACCACGGCTTATTAAACAGTGTCTTTATGTTAGTGACTATTTTACCAAGTTCATTATATATTTCAGGCTCAATGATTATTACAAATTCATCTCCACCCATTCTGTAACAATGTCCCCTGAGTCCCGGAATACCTGTAAGTCCCGCAGCTATCTGTTGTAACAGGATATCTCCATACTGATGTCCAAGACCGTCATTAATATGCTTGAAATCATCAAGGTCAAGAAACAGTACAGCACCCTTAAGTCCGGCTTTCTCTGTTCTTCTTATAACCTTTCTTAAATCCACTTCACATTTCATACGGTTATACAGACCTGTCAGGAAATCATTATGTGCCTGATATTCTATCTTCTGCTGATTCTTCTTTTTCTGTGTAATATCTGCTGCTGTTGCCACAACAACATCTCTTCCGTCAATCCACTTCAGCTCTGAAAATCTGACTTCAAACCACAGACCAGATTCGGTATTATACCGTTCCATCGGTGTTCCTATATGACCTGATATATCCTTATTCTGAAATACTTCCTCTAAACACTCTCTTATTGTCTCCCGTACTTCAGTAACATGACTTGCCATATCATTTTCAAAAAGAATATTTCCCGAATTCTTACTGCACACAATAATTCCAGAACCAATATTATCAAGAATTTTCTGTAATACATCATAAGATGATATAAGCGAATTATTGATAACCTTGCTTTGTGCAATACTATGTATAATCATTGCAACATCTTTTATGTATTCAATAACCTTATCTTCGCCTGCAAAATCATCTGTATCCCCCATAACAAGAAGATACATTGCCTTAACATTATTAATTGTAATAGGAACAGATATACAAATCTTTGCATTACACAATGCAAGTCTTTCCTTCTCTTCATCAGATGCTGTGCTCATTGCAGTTCTCTTTAATTCGTCTGAACACAGACAACACTGACTGATATCTTCAACATCCAGCTTACTACCTATTACATCTTTAGCCTCTGCTATAGCATGCATACTTTTTCCATCAGCACTTATCTGCATAATAACAGCATCCTGTGCATGAAGATTATCCGTTATTTTCTCAATTATGTTCTTTGAAACCTCTACAAATGTTCCATTATCTTCTAACATATGTATAATCTGTGACAATTCCAAATTAACTGTTTTATTCCCGCTCAAAATAACCCTCCGATAATACATAAATCTGATAATATTATAGCCTATCATAAAGCTTTTTGGAAATCTGATAATATTATAGCCTATCATAAAGCTTTTTGGAAACTGATTTTTTTTAAAATCATT
>QRVH01000022.1 GCA_003458705.1 Eubacterium sp. AF22-9
CCAAATGATCCAAACATATAGTACTTGGTTTGTTTCATCATAATAATCTAATACTTAATGCATACCATAAATCCTGCTCACAGTCTGCCTTTATTCTTACTATATCTCTGTGATTAGTTTCTCCCTGAAAGCACAATTCTTTATCTTACTATATCTCTGTGATTAGTTTCTCCCTGAAAGCACAATTCTTTATCTATTAACAAACTTGTAACACTTGGTTTATAATCACCCTCTGATATTTCTTTTGCTCCATCTGTTGTCATATTTAAATCCCTATCTTTTGTACCTGTATTCTTAATATGTACTCTAACCCATACAATTTTTTCATTCTTATCTACTCTGCTTTTTCCTGTCGGATATATACGCTTTAATTTCTCCTTACATGGCTCTAATACATTATCGTCTAATATTTCATCTGCATAATCCACATTCGTAGTCATGTGTGCTTCTGCAATGGAACACTCCATTCCTCCCCATTCATATACTTCGTTCATTTTAATTAATTTTAGACTTCCATTTTTATTTCTCAATGATGCTATAGTTCCCTTTGTTACTGTTTCAAAATCATCAAATGACGGCTTTTCTTCATGATATTGCGTCTCTGCCTGTCCCTCGGTATTTGTCTCATATTCATATTTATACACATATGTATTACTTTCTTCTATTTCCTTTGCCTTATCAACAGACTGCGTTGTGCACCCGCACAACGCAGTCATCAAGAATAAGCTGGAAATAATTGTGACCTTATTACTCTTCATAATTACTCCTGTTCCGACATAAGCAATATAATTAATTAATATAAATCCGGACTCCAGTAACCAGAAAATACATTCTAATCATTAGTATATTGTTTATGTCTCTGCTCTTCATACATCAAGCATAATCCCTGTAATCCATCATTTCAACAACAATGTCGTGAACGACAGCAACTTTGTCGTGAACGACCATGGTGACTATAAGTATAGTTGCAAAAAGCCGGAACAGAAAGATTAATCCAACTGTTCCGGCTCTATCACCATCTTATTTCACAACAGAACATATTACCTTCTTCATGATAATCACATGTTCCATTATTCTTCTTTACAAGCTTCTTAATAATCTGAGTTCCAAGACCATGTGATTTCTTGTCCTGCTTACTTGTATGAAGCTCTTTATTATCATTTAATACTGACTTTGATATATAATTCTCTACAGTTATAATCATATCATTACCATTCCACACGGAACGGATTTCTATTTCCCTGTTACATATATCTTCTTTAAGTTCAGCCTCTATTGCATTGTCCAGCACATTTCCCATAATCGTGTACAGGTCATTGCCATGCATAGGCTTTAATGTCTTATGAAGACCTGTCGTTATTATGATATCTTCACTCTTGGCATATTCAATTTTATTATTAATAACAGTATTGAATATCGGATTATCTGTATGAATATATCCCTTGGTTTTCTCAAGACTTATACTGTACTGCTTAAGAAAATCCTTAGCTTCCTCATATCTTTCCTGTGAAAGCAGACCATATATAACCTGAAGCTGATTATTCATATCATGCCTTACGGTTCTTACCTGCTTATCCATTGCCTGAACATTTTTAAGATAATCCTCACCTGACTCTATTACATTTCTTAAATGTTCAGCCTCTTGTCCCTTGTAATTCTCCTGATAGAGCCTTACAAGCGTTCTGTAGAATATAATTGCAAGCACCAGACTTAACACTATAATGTTCATAATCAGCATGACATCATGGCCGCCATCAGAAATTCCTAATCTGATTAACAGATATATATTAAAACATAATACCAAAACATATGCTGCTATATTAATTATATCTATCTTCGTAAAACTGCCATGTCTGATTGTCTTAAATGTATTCATAAATGCAATCAATGCCAGATATATAATAATGACAGTAAACTCATATATTCCTGTCCTGTGTATTAAAGATTGTGCATCTGCAATATATATCACGCCATAAGTAATAGCCGCTATAACAATGACAACCAGTGTCGATACTACATACGCTGCTTTAGCGATATAGCCGTTCAGTACCAGATATATCTCTCTTACAAGTATTACTCCTATACATATCATTATTGCCATTCTGATATTAACAATATTTAACAATATATCATTCATATGTCTGTCTGTTGTGCCTGTACTGCATATATCCCTTCATAAATGTATCTTTATAACTTCTTCCAAGTTTAAGAGTTTCTCCAGCTTTCATAATAACCTCATTAGTACTCTGGTTGATTCTTGAAATATACCTGTAATTAATCATATATTTTTTTATGAGCCCTTATTATATCCGTACCTGCTATATCCTGTCCGAATTCCATCATATTCTTCCTGATTACATAGGAATTCCCATCAGCCGTATGTACTGTAAGATAATGGTCCTCACTGTGAACATAGGTTATATCACCTGAATTAATATTGATAATTCCATCTTTATCATCAAGAACAATCGTCTTTTCATAACCATCAATGGCGATTAGCTTCTTAACGACTCTCTGTACATAAGTCTCATATCTTGACTTTCTGATAAAATAGAACGGAGTATAATCAAATGTATCATATACAACATCTTCATGCGAAGTAACGAATATAATCTTAGTCCTGTATCCTGATTTTCCAATAGCCTCAGCCACAGCAAATCCATCCATCGGCTCCATGTTAATGTCCAGGAGTACTGCTTTATACATTTTATTCTTTAGAGCTTCCAGTAACTGCACGCCTGTGTCATAGTAATCTATGATTACATCATTCCTGCCTGCTTTCATGAACTCATTCTTCAATGAAGCCGTCAGCTTGTCTGCCATAGTCTTATCATCATCACATATCGCGATTGTATATCCCATATATAAAGCACCTTCTCTATAGTTATTTGCTCATTTTCTTAACTTCTTCGAACTTTTCCATAACTTCCTTAGATGGCTTTCCTGTTGCAAGACTTACAACAATAATAACTAATGTTGCGAAGATAAATGCTGGCAACAGTTCATATACAGCAAATATTCCTCCAAGCTTGGCAATACCGAATTTCCATATGAATATCATTGCTCCACCTGCAATCATTCCTGATACAATTCCGTACTTATTAGCTCTCTTCCAGAAAAGTGAGCAGAGAACCACAGGACCGAATGCCGCACCAAAACCAGCCCATGCAAATGAAACAATCTTAAACACCGAACTTGTAGGATCAAGTGCAAAGAATATTGATATAACTGATATAACAACAACTGTAAGTCTGGCAACAAGCATTGATGTCTTCTTAGACATATTAATATGTAACACCTCAACTGCAAGGTTCTGTGATATTGCTGATGAAGCTGCAAGAAGCTGTGAATCTGCTGTTGACATGGTTGCTGCAAGAATACCTGCAAGGATAATTCCTGCTATAAATGCTGCTACAGGGTTAAATGTTGAAAGATAATGTGATATCTTAACAATAATTGTCTCTGATTCGCTTCCTGTTAAAGTATCAATAATACCAGATTTAGAAAGTGTAAGACCGATTACACCGATACCTGTTGCAACAATAAGTGATATGAATACCCATACAGTAGCAATTCTTCTTGAAATCTTTAACTTGTTCTCATCTTCAATAGCCATGAATCTTAAAAGGATATGTGGCATTCCAAAATATCCGAGTCCCCATGCAAGTGTTGAAACAATCTTAAAGAATCCATAATCACCTGATGTATTAGTCTCTGCAATATGTGTATGGAACATATCAAGATATCCTGGAAGTGCCTTGGCATTATCAAGTACAACTCCCATTCCTCCTGCCTGTACAATTCCAAATATAACTACTACAGCAAGTGCAAATGTCATGATAATACTCTGCACAAGGTCAGATGTGCTTGCTGCAAGGAATCCTCCCATAGTACAGTAAAGTACGATAACAACAGCACTGACAATCATTGCTGTATGATAATTAAAGCCTAAAAGGCTGTTAAACAGCTTTCCGCAGGCAGCAAAGCCTGATGCTGTATATGGTATAAAGAATATTACAATAAGTGCTGCAGATATTAATGTAATTACATGCTTGTCATCCCCGAATCTCTTAGAGAAATAATCAGGAAGTGTTATTGCCTGATAACCATGTGAATATAATCTTATCTTCTTGGCAACAATAAGCCAGTTAAGGTAAGTACCAAGTGCAAGACCAATTGCTGTCCATGTTGCGTCAGCAAGACCTGTAAGGTATGCCAGTCCCGGAACACCCATAAGCAGGTAACTGCTCATGTCTGACGCTTCTGCACTCATTGCAGTAACAACAGGTCCTAACTTTCTTCCACCAAGATAGAAGTCTCCTACATCACTGTTCTTCTTAGAACAGATTACACCTATCCATACTACCATTCCCAGGTAAAGTATAATTGCTGCTAAAATAATAATGTTTGACATAAAATAATCCCTTTTCCTTTCATAAATACACGAATGTACCTATTATAGCATACATTCTGCTTTATAAAAAGCGAAAAGGGATTAAATTATCACACTTGTATAGTTTAAAAACACCTGATTATTTAACATCTGTCGGATCTCTGTATGCATTATCAGCTATTCGGCTTATATCCTCCACTTTAATATCTGAACTGATATCAAAATCATCAACTATCTCTACAGTTGTCTTGGCACCGCAGTTCTCATATATCCATCTGGCATTGGCACAAGTCATAAGAATCGATCCTTCTGTCACATTCTGCCCGATCATATTATAAGACTTCGGATTAAGATTATTGTCACTCTGGCTGTAATATGTCGCTGTACTTAAATATTCAGCATTATCAAGTCTTGAAGAATACCTGACATAATATATATCTGTAATCTTACGCCACACCGACTTTTCTGATATGGCTGTCTTCGCAGGTTCTACCTTAGGACCCAGGGCAACCTTAAATGCTTTCACTGGAATTGTAAACTCATTATTATTATCAAGCTGATAAACAACCAGTGTATGCTTAGCTGTGCTTATCCTGATGTAATATGACTGATTTCTGGCAACTGTCTGAGTCTGTGTATCAGTCTCCTGCCTGCTCACATCAGTTGTCTCTTCCTGAGTCACTTCATCTGCATTCTTATTGCTATTATGCATACCAATAACAGTCTTTAATACAAAAGCCAGTCCCAGAACCATTACAACAAGAATGACAAGATATATAATTGAATTAGTTCCCTTGAACCATCTCTTAATATCAAACTTCTTCGTTCTTTTATAGCCATTAAAATCCATAACTTACCAACCGTATATACATCAGAATGTATTAAATATCCTTACCCATGTTCTTCTCTTTTAATTCGATGAACTTAAGTATCATGTCAATTGCGCCATCTACTCCTACAAGTCCACTGTCTATACAGAGATTGTAGCTCTTAGCTTCTCCCCACTTCTTGCTTGAGTAGTAATTGTAATAGCTTGCTCTTCTCTTATCCGTCTTCTGGATAAGATCTGCAGCCTTAGAATCATTAAGTTCATAGATTCTCTTAATTCTCTGTACTCTCTCATCAAGACTTGCCTTGATAAATACACTTACTGCATATGGATTATCTTCCAATGCATAATCAGCACATCTTCCTACAATAACACATGATTCTCTCTCTGCAAGTTTCTTGATAGCATCAAACTGTGCAAGGAAAACCTTGTGATTAATAGGCATATCCACATATGAATTAGTATATCCCAGTGAATATGTATCCATTACAAGAGAATAAAGGAAACTGTTAGTAGGCTTCTCGTCCTGAGATGCGAAAAGTTCTTCACAAAGTCCACTCTCCTTAGCTGCAAGTTCAAGCAGTTCCTTGTCGTAGCACTTTATCCCCAGCTTCTCTGCCAGTTTCATGCCTATCTCATGTCCACCGCTTCCAAATTCTCGTCCGATAGTAATAACTGTTCTCTCATCCATAGTTCCTACCTCCTGGTTTCAATTGTATACGAAATACTTTAGATATATTATACATTATTTCTGTGGTAAAATCTACATATTAAGCATAATTAAATTAATCTTTAATAATTATTAATTACTCTTCATAATGGTCTATATGCAAGAGTATCTCTGTAAGAAATTCTGCTATCTTGGTTCCAGCCTTATTAGATATCACACTGTATCTGCTCGGTGTAACACAAGCCAGTCTGATATTAGAAAAACCTCTTGCACCAAACATATAATTCTTACTAAAATTCTTAGATTTAAGTGCCTTTTCAACATCAGGAAACACCTGGTTTCTCGTGATTATTATAAATGATATATGTGTATACATATGATTCTTAACCGGCAGCTTTCCGTCACCTCGTACAAAATGCGGTTCAATCTTATTGACAGCAAAATCATATAAATCATCAAGCTCTTTCATACCAAGCGTATCACAATTAATGAAAAACAGATGCTCATAGCATTTTGAGTCCCATAACTTGGCATCATCTGTTGTAGAAAATCTGTCTTTCTTATTATAGCTGTAAGCATATATAACAAATTTTCTACCTTCAAACCAGTAATTATGGTATATATCAAATGTATCTGAAATACTGTTCAATATTATATCTATAAATTCCCTGCGTCTCAATTGCTACCTCCATTTCTTAAATCCTTAAGCAGCTTATCGAAATATTCCGGCAATGGTGCCTTAAACTCCATGTATTCTCCTGTTGACGGATGTATAAAACCTAACACTCCTGCATGAAGTGTCTGCCCCTGTAGTCTGTATCCTGTCTTCGCATGACAATATACATCATCTCCAAGTATCGGATGTCCTATACTTGCCATATGTACCCTTATCTGATGTGTTCTTCCTGTCTCTAACTGGCACTCTATAAAACTGTATTTGTCAAAATTCTCAAGTACACGGTAATGTGTAACAGCCCTCTTTCCGTTCTTTCTGTCTATTGCCATCATCTTGCGGTCTTTCGGATTGCGTCCTATAGGTGCATCCACCGTGCCTTCTTCCTCTTTAAAGCGGTTATGTACAATGCAATAATACTTTCTTGTTATTGAATGGACAGCAAGCTGTGCAGCAATATCATTATGTGCCTTGTCATTCTTACATGCAACAATAACACCCGTGGTATTCATATCTATTCTATGTACTATTCCAGGACGCATAACGCCGTTAATTCCTGACAGATTATCCCTGCAGTGATACATAAGTGCATTGACAACTGTTCCTGTGTAATGTCCTACAGCCGGATGTACAACCATTCCCTTCGGTTTATCTATCAGTATTACATCATCATCTTCATATATTATATTCAGAGGTATGTTTTCCGGAAGTATCTGTGGCACAATAAGTTCAGGAATTGTTATTGTGATATGTTCCGTTCCATTAAGCTTATAGTTGGACTTGACACATTTGTCATCAACCGTAATATCTCCATCATCTAACAGCTTCTGTATGCGTGACCTTGACACATCTTCTAACTCCTGCGACAGATATTTATCTATTCTTGTCCCCTTATCCTCTGGTTCAGCAATTAAATTCTGCACTGAATCACTCATTATTATCACCCTTCTTCGATAACTTTAAGAATCCGAAATCATCTTCTTTGTAGACAAAAAGAATAAGAATTATAAGCAGAGCAACTGAAACAGTAACATAGCAGTCTGCCACATTGAATACCGGAAAATTAATAAGCTTGAAATATATAAAATCCCTTACATATCCGAATCTTACCCTGTCAATAAAGTTTCCTACTGCACCAGATACAAGTAATGTACATGTTATAAGAAGTGGCATATACTTTCTTGTTGCAGGAAGATTAATGATTACATAAGTTACTATAAGCATAACTATAACTGTAAACACAAGAAACAGATTAATCTTACCGCTTAACATGCCCCATGCTGCACCTGAATTTCTAAGATAAGAAAAAACAAAAGCATCGCCTATTATCTTAAAATCCGGTTTTCCTAAAAGACTCGCTTCTGCAAGTGCTTTGGTAATCTGGTCTAATTCAGTCAGAACAACAATTCCTATAATATAAAAAAACAAATTAAATATTTTCTTTTTATTATTCACTTTCGACCTCCGTTATTAAACATTTATCTTATAACACCTTCAAGTGCTCTTCTCATCTGGTCATCAGTTATATCTCTGTCAATATAAGCATCTCCGACTGACTTAAGAAGAATGAACTTAACCTTGCCGGCATCCATCTTCTTGTCATTCTTGGATACCGCAACAACATCATCAATCTTAATTCCTGTGACATGGTCAGGGAATTCATATAATGCAAATGTTTTAAGAGCATCATCTCTTTCCTCTGCAGTTATAGTTCCAAGCTCGACACATATATTGAGTGCTGCTATCATTCCAAGCACAACACACTCTCCATGATAAAGTGAGAAGTTCATCTCTTTTTCAATGGCATGTCCTAATGTATGTCCAAAATTAAGCAGTGCTCTTTCACCCTTTTCCTTAGGGTCATTCTCAACAACCTCTCTCTTGATGTTACAGCTCACATATATCATATGTTCAAGTGCATCTGAATCTAGTGCCTTAATTCTGTCTGCATTGTCCTTAAGCCAGTTGTAATATTCCCTGTCTTTAATAAGACCATGCTTAATAATCTCACCAAATCCGGAATTAAAAAGTCTCTTACTGAGTGACTTAAGCACAGACATGTTCATATATACAAGCTTTGGCTGGTGGAATGCTCCAACCATATTCTTATATGCCCTGAAATCAACGCCTGTCTTGCCGCCAATACTTGAATCAACCTGTGCAAGAAGTGATGTAGGAACCTGTATGAATTTAATTCCTCTAAGATATGTTGCTGCAGAAAATCCGGTAAGGTCGCCAACAACTCCTCCTCCAAGTGCTACAAGGCAGTCATTCCTGTCAAAATGATTCTCTATAAGATATTCATATACATCCTGTACTGTGTCAAGAGTCTTATTCTCTTCTCCTGCTGCAAATGTATACACATATACCGCATTACCTGTTTTTTCAAGCTCATTCTTTACCTGTTCTGCATATAAAGGACCTACATTGCTGTCTGTCACAATACATAACTTTCTCCCTGTTATTTCAAGCTTATTAAAGGCTTCTGAAAGTCCCCCGAATCCACTTTCAATCACAATATCGTATGCTGGTTTTCCTTCGCACTTTACATTAATACACTTCATAACATTCTCCCTTATTCTTATACTTAAACAGCCACCCATTATATGTGGGTGGCTGTAAAGATCAATTAAAATCTGTTTTCATTCTTGTTAAATGATGAAAGATCAATTCCTCCTGTTACTATCTCAGGAATATCACCCGAAATATCTACATTAGGTGGAGTCACCAGGAAAATATAATTAGTTATCTTCTGAAGGTTACCCCTTATTGCATATGTAGAACCAGCAGAATAATCTATTATTCTCTGTGCTATCTCAACATGGATTCCTTCAAGGTTAAGTACAACAGCCTTACCTGTAAGAAGTGTATCTGTTATCTCCTTAGCATCTTCCATAGATTCTGGTCTTATTACAACAACTTCAAGTCCTCTTGCAGACTGTGTCTTCATAGGAACAACCTTAGACTTTGAAGCGAATCTTGGCTTCTCTGCTGTATATGAAACTTCTTCATCAGCTACTGAATCCTTCTTTGATGAACCTGTGAAAAGCTTCTTTCTTGCAGAAGGCTTCTCATCTTCGTAATCATCATCAAAATCATCATCGTAATCTTCGTAATCATCATCAAAATCGTCATCATCATGCATCTTAAACATATTAGTTAAACCGTCTAACATTCCCATTATAAACACTCTCCTATATCTGATAATCTGACTTTCTTTAGTATCCCCAAAACATATTAGTGTGAATAGTCCCTGGCTCCAAATATTGCTGTTCCCACTCTGACATGAGTTGCTCCTTCTTCCACAGCAACTGTATAGTCGTTAGTCATACCCATGGACAAAACATTCATGTATACATTATCTATGTTTTTGTTATTGATGTCAACCAGTAATTGCTTTAATTCTCTAAAATACTTCCTATTATCCTCTGGATTTTCTACAAATGGTGCACTTGTCATGAATCCTCTTATCTTAATTCCCGGAAGTACTGCAATTTTCTTAACAAATTCTTCTGCCTCATCACATGTAACGCCGAACTTATTTTCTTCTCCTGCAACATTAACTTCGATAAGAATATCCTGAACAAGCCCTTTCTTAACTGCCTCCTCGCTTATTGCTACAGCAAGTCTTTCTGAATCAACAGAATGAATCATTGCTGCACGTCCGACAACATATTTTACTTTGTTTCTCTGTAAATGTCCTATCATATGCCATGTTATATCTTTAGGAAGATCATCTACCTTATCAACCATTTCCTGAACATAATTCTCTCCAAACTGTCTTATTCCACAGTCATATACTTCCATAAGCATTTCTTCGGGCTTTGTCTTGCTTACTGCAACAAGGCATACATCTTCAGGATTTCTTCCTGATTTCTCACATGCTTTCTTTATATGTTCTTTAACTTCAATAAGATTATCCTTTAACATAATACCTCCTGAATGTCATTAATCTGATATGCTGAAATATTTAATATATCATTTCATTCTCCGAATACTTGTCCGCATCAAGAATTATTCTGTCATATATTGACACACCATGACTAAGTGACTGTTTTACAATATAGTACTCATTATTGCCATCTATTATCTCTACCAGCTTAAAGACTGTATATCCGGTATTCACACAATATATGCCCTTAAGCTTCTCTACAGGCCCGACAACGAATCTGTCGCTGGAATCCATTTTTATAATGCTTGTTCCTGCTGAAAGCTCTGTCTTTTTAATATATATTGAATCATCAGTTGACTTATAAATATCCACTGACTTAAATACCTGATTAAGCTTTCCTTCTGAATCACTTTCTTCCACAAGGAAACCGTAATTACCTTTTTCGCCATTAGTTATAAGATATTCCTTCGGTATCTTATAGAATTCATTCTCTGTTACCGCCGATACAGGAACCTTTATTCCGGATTTACCTGATACAATTATTTCAATATCAAGGAATCGCTCAGTTGCATACCTTATCATATACTTTGATAAAGTTATCTCACCATATGAGTTCTTTCCATCATTAACTATCTTAAATGGAAATGTTCCCGTTACACTATCCTTTGTAAACTTGATTGATATGGTATCTTTACCGGATAATGAATACTTATCAATATCTGACTGTGTAACCGGAAACATAAGTGTCCAGTTCTCACTCGTAATAATCTTATATGCAGGATCTGATGCAGCAATCAGCTTTTCAGATTTAAGGTTCTGCTTGTCATAAGCAGTTTTCTTAAAATCGACATTGCCAATTGTCTCTTCTGTTATGCCCTCATATCCATCAACTGAATATACAACAATTCCGGGCTTTTCTGCTTTAACGGTTTTAAAAAGATCTTGGCTTCCTGTACTTGAAACAATTGAATCAAGATTAGCCATAATATTTTCATTAATAGACTGAAGAACTGTTGCATTAAGATCCGACTTAAGGTCATATACTGCACTGAAATCATTATCACCATATTCAGTCTTATAATTAGTAAGAGTATTCTTAATAACTGTCAGATTCTCATCAGACAGCTTATTGCCATCTCCTGAAGTATACTGTGCAAGGATTTCTGATACTCTTCCGGTCTCATCAACCGTATAAACCGTATCATCTGTCATAACCCTTGTTCCCTCTCTCTGGTAATAATTAATATCACCTGAGTATGACGAGTTATATACTTCTTCCTGTCTTAAAGCTACTACGGTAAACGAAGCATTATTCATAAGTGAACCAACTTCTACTTCATAAGTCTGTACTTTCGCTTTAGAGACATATATCAAAATAAAGCACACAATATATACAAGAACTATCGCAAATATAATTGCTGCTGCTTTCGGTTTTCTTCTGTATCTGACTACTTTCTTTCCCGCCATGATAAACCTCATTATTTCCGCACAATACCTGTGCTGATTCACAAACACTGTAATTGTAGCATTTTAGACAGGCTGATACAAGGTTTAAAGCCGCAAGTTTGCACTTTTTCATTATAAAATACATATTTTACCAGTATCATCTGCGTGAAATGTCTAATACTAATCACAAAAGCAAATCCGCTATTTTAAGGAGGCATTTTATGAATTCTAAACCTATAGACTACATTGCTCTTACAATCGCCATTGTAGGAACTCTTAACTGGGGACTTATCGGATTCCTCAATTTCAACCTTGTGCATTTTATATTTAGGTCTGTTATGGTAGACCGTATAATCTACGCACTTGTAGGTCTTTCAGGCTTATATCTTTTAAGCACATATGGAAGAATCAAGGCTCTTGGCGAAGATATGTAGCAATTCGACGTGGCGTATTTTTCTTACCGTCACCCACAAAAAGGCTGCCAGCATATGATATGTAATTATGATTACAGTACATATCATTTAGCTGGCAGCCTTTTTTATTTCCCGCTTCTGTTTTTCTTTTATTATTGTCTTGCTTTCATTATTCTGTCAAGAAGTGCATCAGCAACCTCTTCCTTACTCATCATAGGAAGCTCCTCGACTGCATCTTTAGTAATAACAGTAACCACATTGGTATCTGTTCCAAATCCGGCTCCTGCAACCTTGACATTATTAGCCACTATCATATCAAGATTCTTCTTTGTGAGCTTCACCTTGGAATTGTCAAGCATATGCTCTGTTTCCATTGAGAATCCGCACAGGAACAATCCATCTCTTTTACTGCTTCCAAGTGTGCCTATTATGTCTTTAGTCCGTTCAAGAGGAATTGACATATCACCATCTTTTTTCTTAATCTTTTCATCGCTCACATCAGATGGTCTGTAATCTGCAACTGCTGCTGCCTTGATTATTATATCTGCGTCTTTAGCACTCTTAATTACTGCATTATACATATCCTCTGCTGAAACAATATCCACCATCTTAACAAATGGCACCGGGTCAAGGCTTACTTTTCCTGATATAAGTGTTACATCCGCTCCACGAAGCATTGCCATCTTAGCAATTGCATATCCCATTTTTCCAGTGGAATTATTAGATAAGAATCTTACAGGGTCTAACTTCTCTCTTGTAGGTCCTGCAGTAACTGTAAGCTTAATTCCGGTCATATCTTTATCTTTAGCTATTGTCCTTAAGATGTAATTAAGAAGAACCTGCTCCGATGGCATCTTTCCCGCACCTGTATCTCCACATGCAAGATAACCGCTGTCAGGCTGGATAATTTCATATCCATAATACTCTAATTTCTTAAGATTATCCTGTACTATAGGATTAGTAAACATATTAGTGTTCATCGCAGGTGATATAAGCTTTGGACATTTGCATGCCATAATTGTTGTAGTCAGCATATCGTCTGCTATCCCATTTGCAATCTTTCCTATTACATCTGCCGAAGCAGGTGCTACAAGGAATATATCAGCCAGCTTTGCAAGGCTGACATGCTCAACATTAAACTGGAAGTTTCTGTCAAATGTATCAACTAAACACTTGTTTCCTGTAAGTGTCTCAAATGTTATCGGATTAATAAAATTACATGCATTCTCAGTCATTATAACATGCACATTGGCATGCTTCTTTACAAGCATACTAGCAAGATTAGCAATCTTATATGCTGCTATACTGCCTGTTACTCCAAGAACAACTGTCTTTCCCTTAAGCATATTATCTCCTCCCGCTTATGCGTTCACTATTCTAGACATTTTTATCATAAATATATTTCAGACCTCTTATAAGAAGTGCAGGGTCAGTCTCAATTCTATTTCTGCAGAATGGGATTATAACCTTACTAAGCCCCCCTGTTGCCACAAGCTTTGCAGCAGGCTTTCCATTCTTTCCGAATCCACAGCAATCTATTATTCTGTCAACAATTCCATCTATACTTCCTGCATGTCCGTATATAAGACCGCTCTTCATACAGTCAACCGTGTTCTTTCCAACCGGTCCTTTAGGTGCATCAAAGCTGATTCTTGGAAGCTGCGCAGTTCTTGATGAAAGTGAATTCATTGAAACACCTGCTCCCGGAAGGATTGCACCACCTATATAATTACCATTCTCATCAACTGCGCTTATAGTAGTTGCAGTGCCTATATCAACTATAATAACAGGTGCGCCATAATCATGTGTCGCTGCAACTGCATCAACTATTAAGTCACTTCCCACCTGCTTTGGCTGGTCCATAAGAATGTTAAGCCCCGTCTTTACTCCAGGTCCTACAACCAGAGGCTCTATATCTACAACCTTTTCAACGGCAGCTTTAATTACATTAACAAGCTGTGGAACAACTGACGATATAATTGCACCATTGATATCCTCTGATTTTATATTATAGATTTCAAGAACATTCTTAAAGCTGATGGCATACTCCAGCTCTGTCTTTGAAAGGTCTGTACTCAGCCTTTCCTCAAATATTACTTTATCATCATCAACACAGCCAATAACTATATTAGTATTGCCCATATCTATAGCTAATATTGTTCCTTTAGTATTCTTTCTTGACATTAATTACACCTCGCTAATATAGTAACCCCGTCACAGATAAGCTTATCAGCCATACATTCATATATATCATTAACAGGATTATCCTTAAACTCATCAGCGGCTATTGCCACTCTTATATAGTTCTTTGTATATCCTGTATAATATGACCTGCCATCTATTTCTGTCAATTCTTCTATAAGAACTTCGAGCCTTTTTCCGATATACATTTTTCTGTATTCAAGTGACTGTGCCTTCTCTAACGCAAGCAGTACTGCACTTCTTTCTGACTTAACAGTGTCTGCTACCTGCTCCTTCATCTTGTCAGCAACAGTTCCCTTTCTTCTTGAATATTTGAATATATGCATTTCGTAAAAATGTACTTTCTCAAGGAACTTGCGTGTCTCAAGGAAATCTTCCTCTGTCTCGCCAGGAAATCCCACGATTACATCAGTAGTTATTGCCGGATTATCAAACACTTCTCTTAACTTTACGCAGCCCTCATAATACTCTTCTGTATTATATTTTCTGTTCATTGCCTTTAATGTCTTGTCGCATCCACTCTGTAATGATAAGTGAAAATGTGGACATATCTTTTCTAAGCTGGCAATCCTTTTTGCAAATTCTTCTGTAATTATTCTTGGTTCAAGCGAACCTAAACGTATTCTTTTAATTCCCTCGACCTCATGTATTGCCTCTATAAGTTCTATAAGACTTATATTCTCAAGGTCTGTTCCATAAGATGATATATGGATTCCTGTAAGAACAACCTCCTTAACACCTGTAGCTGCAAGAGTCTTAACTTCATTTACTATATCTTGAGGCTTACGGCTTCTTACCCTGCCTCTTACGTATGGTATTATGCAGTAAGAACAGAACTGGTTGCATCCGTCCTGAATCTTGATATACGCTCTTGTGTGTTCCCCTGTCTGGTTAATCTTAAGCGATTCATACTCCTGATACTTGTCATTAATATCAACAAGATAGCTTGTTTTATCCGAACCGCCAAAATAATCATTTAATGCTTCAACAATACTTATCTTCATATTATTGCCAAGAATGATATCAACACATTCATCCTTTTTAACTCCGTCAGGGTCTGCCTGCACATAACAGCCAGCAGCAACAACAACCGCCTCCGGATTCATCTTCTTTGCCTTATGCAGCATCTGTCTTGATTTTCTGTCAGCAATATTAGTCACTGAACATGTATTAATTATATATATATCAGCCTGAACATCTTCACTGAAAGGCACTATCTCATACCCCTCATCCCTAAGCATTATCTCCATTGATTCTGCCTCATAGGAATTAACTTTACAGCCCAGACTGTGTATAGCAACTTTTTTCAATTTAATCCTCGTTTCCTGTTAATTTTTGTTACATTTCTTTATTGACATAGGTTTAACAAATAGATATTATAGTTTATAGAAAAACATTTAAGGAGGTATTCTAATGAAAACTGTAAAGATTTCATTAAATTCAATCGACAAAGTAAAATCTTTTGTCAACGATATCACTAAATTCGATGTTGACTTTGATCTTGTTTCTGGCAGATATGTAATTGATGCCAAGTCTATAATGGGTATATTCAGTCTTGATCTTTCTAAGCCAATTGACCTGAACATTCATGCAGACAATGATATTGATACAATCCTTGCCGTATTAAAGCCATACATCGTTGAGTAATGATGTGTAAGCACATATAAACCGCTTTATCTGTTACAGATAAAGCGGTTTTATTTTATTCAATTACGATTTTTTCTGTTGTCTCAATTGCTGTCTTGTAAAGCTCCTCAATAACTCCGTCAAGGTTAGTCTCATGCTGCTTGATAACATTAAGATTAGGCTTGGTTACAGGGTGCTTTGCAACGAATATTGTACAGCAGTCCTCAAATGGCTGTATTGATGTCTCATATGAGCCAATCTTTTCTGATATATCAATAATCTCCTGCTTGTCAAAACCAATAACCGGTCTGAATACAGGCATTGTACACACTTCGTTAGTACAGTAAAGACTTGCCATTGTCTGGCTTGCAACCTGTCCGATACTCTCTCCTGTAACAAGTCCCTGACATCCGCTCATCTTTCCTAAATCTTCAGCAATCTTCATCATATATCTTCTCATAATGATTGTAAGCTCATCATGTGGACATTTCTCATATATAGCCATCTGGATATCTGTGAAATTAACAACATTAAGTGTAATAGGGCCTGAATACTTAGATACAATCTTTGCAAGGTCAATTACCTTCTGCTTTGCTCTTTCACTTGTATATGGAGGAGCATGGAAGTATGTTGCTTCAATCTGTACACCTCTTTTGGCAACCATATATCCTGCAACAGGGCTGTCAATACCGCCTGATAATAAAAGCATAGCCTTTCCTGCTGTTCCGATTGGCATTCCGCCAGGACCCGGAACCTCGATAGAGTAAATATTGATTACATCTCCTCTGATTTCTACCTGTAAAAGAACCTCAGGCTTATGCACGTCAACCTTCATCTCTGGGAATGCATCAAGAATTCTTCCACCAAGCTCCATATTAATCTCCATTGAGTTCATTGGATAATTCTTTCTTGTTCTTCTTGCATTAACCTTGAATGTAAGATTCTTATTCTTATATGCCTTATCAAGATAATTGATAACCTGATTAGCAAGGTCATCAAAACCGTTATCTTCAATCTGAACTACAGGACAGATTCCAACTATACCAAATACTCTTGTAAGGCTCTCAATCACCTCATCATAATCATAGTCCGAAAGTGCATTAACATAGATTCTTCCATCTGCTCTTCTTACATCAAATTCTCCCTCAACATCTTTAAGTGAGAACTTAATCTGTCTTACAAGGGCATCCTCAAAGATGAATCTGTTCTTTCCTTTAACGCCTATTTCTCCATACTTTATCAAAAATGCTTTATACATCGTTTTCCGCCTTTCCTTTGCATATCAAGATTTGTGCAAAGCACAATCTTGTGTGTGAAAATCTATTTTCACACAATTATCGTCTTGTGTACTTCCTAAGCATTGGAAGCAGCTGTTTAAGTGTTTCTATTGTGTATTCAAGTTCTTCCTTTGTTGTCTCATAGCAGAAGCTGAACCGAAGTGTAGAATCAAGCAGCTCCTTATCAAGTCCAATTGCAACAAGTGTATTGCTCAGTCCCGGCTTGTTAGATGAGCATGCTGAACCTGATGATACATAGATTCCTTTATCTTCAAGTGAATGAAGAAGCACTTCTGCCCTTACTCCTTTAAAGCTTGCACTTACAATCTGTGGTGCCGAATCCGTACCCTTCTTGCTGTTTACCTGCACATCAGGAAGCTTTTCAAGCTCATCTATGAAGTAATCCTTTAACTCATACAAATGTGCTATCTTGCTTTCAAAGTCATTATTATATATAAGCTTTACGGCAGTTGCAAGTCCTGCTATAGCCGGAACATTTTCAGTTCCTGAACGCATGCCCTTCTGCTGTCCTCCACCATATATAATAGGCTTGATTCTTGTCTTATCATTAATGAATAAGAATCCGCTCCCCTTAGGTCCGTGAATCTTATGTCCACTGACTGATAACAGATCAATTCCAAGCTTCTTAGGATATATCTTATATTTGCCATAAGCCTGAATCGCATCAACATGATATACAATATCAGGATTATAATCTTTAATTATATGTCCGATTTCTTCAATCGGTTCAACTGCACCAATTTCATTATTAACATACATTACTGAAACAAGTATTGTCTCATCATCAAGTGCATCCTTTAGAGCCTCTATATCAACTATTCCATCTTTATCAACTGGAAGATATGTTATTCTGAAGCCTTCTTTTTCAAGGAAATTGAATGGCTCTTTAACTGATGAATGTTCTACAGATGATACTATGCAGTGCATTCCTTTTCTTTTATTAGCCATTGCTGTTCCGATTATTGCCATGTTATTAGATTCTGTTCCACCAGAAGTAAAGAGTATCTCCTTATCCTGACACTTAAGAGTCTTTGCTATTACCTCTTTAGCTTCACGGATATATTTCTCTGCATCAACGCCCTTCATATGCTTTGATGATGGATTACCATAATCTTCTGACATAACCTTTACTGCTGTTTCTACTACCTCTGCTGCACATTTCGTTGTAGCAGAATTATCAAGATATGCTTCCATATTGCCTCTTTTCCGCTTATTCTTCCATATTATACATAAGCACTGACAACAGCATCATTCCCGCTGTCTCAGTTCTTAATATTCTCTTACCTAGTGTGATTATCTCACAGCCTGCATTTACAGCTTCGTCAAGCTCTGACCTGTCGAATCCGCCCTCAGGGCCTATGAATATACCAACAGATTCTCCATGTCCGATTTCTTCAATCACTTTTCTGGTCTTTTCCATGCCTTCTGCGCACTCATATGGCAGTAAAAGCTTATCTAGCTTTCCTGCATACTCAAGTGCCTGCTTAAATGTCATAACTTCTGTCACTTCAGGCTGGATACTTCTCTTGCTTTGCTTGGCTGCACTTAATGCAATACCATTCCAGCGTTCAACCTTAGCTTTAGCTTTCTTCGCATCTAGTTTTACAACGCTTCTTTTCATTGCTACAGGAACAACACTGTATGCTCCGAGTTCTACAGCCTTCTGTATTATAAGCTCCATTTTGTCAGCCTTAGGCAGTCCCTGAAACAGAATTATTCTTGAAGGCAGTTCTTTTCCCTGCTCGTCCTTGCTTAGTATATCTGCCCTTATATATTCATCTGACATAGAAGCAATGCTGCATTCATAATCAACATTATCTCCGCTGCTTATAAGAAGCTTGTCGCCTTCTTTGAATCTTAATACATTCTTAATATGATTAACATCACTTCCAACTATATCTATATATGAATCATGGATATTCTCATGCTCTGCAAAAAAATGATACATACACTACTTCCTTCTTGCTGTGATATTAACCCACTCGCCATCATGGTTAATCTCAACTATCTCTAACTCAGGATTCTTCTTAAATGCCTCTGCCACCTCATTTTCCTTAGTATCTATAATACCGGAAGTAATAAAGTAAGCGCCGTGCTTCATATGCTCATGTATGCATGTAGAAAGCGGCTCTAATACGTCTGCAAGGATATTGGCACACACAATGTCGTAGCACTCATAGCCACAGGCATCTTTAACAGCTTTATCATCAATGATATTACCCTCAATAACCTCAAGCTGCTTCTTATCTATATTGTTCTGCTCTGCATTTTCCTCTGATGCAATAATTGCATTAGGGTCGAGGTCTGTACCAAATGCATGCTTTGCACCATATTTTAATGCAACTACTGAAAGTATACCGCTTCCACAGCCGACATCTAACACCTCATCACCATCTTTAACATACTTCTGAAGCTGCTTTATAACCATTCTTGTAGTCTCATGCGAACCTGTTCCGAAAGCTGTTCCCGGGTCAATGCTAAGTACAGCATGCCCCTTCATCTCCTCTGTCTCCGGCTCCCATGTAGGCTTAATGAATAAGTCTCCTATTGTAAATGTATGCCAGTACTGCTTCCAGTTATTAATCCAGTCCTTATCCTCTGTCTCTGATTCTGTGATTGTACCCTCACCAATATCAATAAACATTCTTAAATCTTCAAGTTCTGCCTTAACCTTTTCAAGCATTGAGCCATCATCTTCTTCACTGTCAATGTAGAAATTAACCTTAGCTCTGCCATCATCAGGTGGAAGGTCAGGAATGAAATCTACAAACATTGACTTAGCCTCTTCCTTAGTAAGCTGTACATTATCCTCGATTTCGATACCTTCAATTCCTATATCATTAAGCGCGCTGCTTATCATATCAACTGCATCTGTAGTTGTCTGGATTGAATATTTATTCCACTTCATATCAGTATCCTTTCAATTATCTTACATCTGTAAAAATGCTTCATATCCCTTTAATGTCTCATAAAGGTCTGCCTTGCTTATAACCTCATATGGTGCATGCATATTCTGTACAGCAATTCCGCTGTCGATTACATTCATGTCAAGGTTAGCCAGAATATATGCGATTGTTCCACCGCCGCCTGCGTCAACCTTTCCAAGTTCTGCCATCTGGAAGTACACATCTGCATCATCCATAACTTTTCTTAACTTTCCAATGAATTCAGCAGAAGCATCATTAGAACCGCTCTTACCTCTTGAACCTGTGTACTTGTTAAATACCATGCCCTTTCCAAAGAAAGCCGCATTTTTCTTTTCAAATACTGATGCATAGTTAGGATCATATGCTGCACTTACATCTGATGATAACATGTAAGAATTAGCAAGCGCTCTTCTTAACTTAAGTTCTGAATAGTCACCACATCTATCCATAACCTCTGCAACCATATTTTCAAAGAATCTTGAATGCATGCCTGTTGCACCGACACTTCCTATCTCTTCTTTATCTACAAGGATACACACACCTGTTCTTGTAACCTGTGGTGTGTTAAGAAGTGCAATAAGTGAAGGATAAGCACACACTCTGTCATCATGGCCATATCCCATAATCATGCTTCTGTCTAAGCCGTAATCTCTTGCATGTCCTGCCGGAACTGCCTCAAGCTCTGCTGATAAGAAATCTTCCTCCTCAATTCCGTATTTTTCTTTAAGAATTGCAAGAATATTCTTCTTAACTGCTTCCTTTTCTTCCTTATCCTCATCTGTATTATCACTGTCTGATGCTGCCGGCATGCTTCCTATAAGGATATCAAGGTCCTCGCCCTCAACCACCGAGCTTCCTTTCTTTTCCATCTGTTTAGCAGCCAGATGTATAAGAAGGTCTGATACTCCGACAACCGCATCGTCAGCGTCTTCTCCGATTACAACTTCAACACATTCGCCATTCTTTAATGCAACAACACCGTGAAGTGCAAGAGGAATTGCTACCCACTGGTATTTCTTGATTCCTCCATAATAATGTGTATCAAGAAGTACAAGGTCTGAATCTTCATACATAGGATTCTGCTTGATATCAAGTCTTGGAGAATCAATATGTGCCCCAAGTATATTCATGCCGGCACTAATCGGCTCGTTTCCGATATTAAAAAGCACTATTGCCTTCTTCATATTAACAGCATATACTTTATCACCAGCCTTAAGTGTCTCATTGGCGGCAATAACTTCCTGTAAATCTCTGTATCCGGCTTTCTTTGCCAGTTCAACAGCCTTCTTTACACATTCTCTTTCTGTCTTACATTCAGATATAAAAGTCCTATATTCATCTGCAAATGTGAATACATTTTTCTTATCTTCATCTGAATATTTCTTCCATGCATTCTTTCTTTCCATAATGTCAACTTCCTTTCTATATTCCTAATGTTATCTGACCATCAGAATCTTCTGAATTATCTGTGTCAAAGCTTTCGCCTGCAATTTCTAATTCTGCCTCTTCCTTATACTGTTCAACCATGTCTTCACTGATTGTCGGAAGCTCGTCTATCGACTGTACTCCGAAAGACCTTAAGAAATCCTCTGTTGTTCCGAAAAGCATAGGTCTTCCCGGTGCATCAAGTCTTCCCACTTCCTTTACAAGACCGAGTTCAACTAACTTACTTACTGCCCTGTCCGAATTAACGCCTCTTATATTCTCTATCTCTATCTTTGTTACAGGCTGCTTATATGCTATTATCGACAATGTTTCAAGCGCCGCCTCTGTAAGTGTATATCTTCTTGGCTGGCTGCACACTCTTATAAGAGCATCGTAATATTCCTGCTTGGTACACAGCTGAAAGCTGTTTTCAAGCTCAATAATTCTTATTCCCCTGTCCTCTGATTCATATTTATCCATAAGATTGTGTACTATCTTAACAGTTGTATCCACATCCTGTTCAATGGCATCTGCAAGCTTGCTCACTTCCACAGAATCACCCATAGTAAAAAGCACCGCTTCAATTATGCCTTCCATCTGTTCTAAACTCATTTTCCTACTCTCCATTCCTGCACATCTTTTCAGTGCATTCCAAGTTTGTGCCTGAGCACAAACTTGCGTGTGAAAAAACTTGGGTATATGGTTTTTTCACACTACTCCTCTGTTATATCTTCAATAAGCTCAGGATCTCTTACAACCCTTATGAATATATCCGCTTCCGGGCTTTCCTGCTTGACCTCAATGAATCCTGTCTTAATAAGTTCTAACACAACTAAAAATGTTACTATAACAGCAACCTTTGACGGATTATTCCATAAAAGTTCCCTGAAACTGAAACTCTCATGCTCCATCATAAATGCTTTAATATCCACAAGCTTCTCACTCATGGTAACTTCTTCTTTCTCAATCTTTCCGAACTTACTTCGTACCGGATCAATCTTATCTTCCTTACGCTTACAAACATCAGCAAATATTCTGTTAAGGCGTGTAAGGGTTGTATCTCCTATAACCTCTGCTAAATCAACAGGCGGTGTATATGCCGCAACCTCCTCCGGAATATCCTGCTTCTTATAATAAGTTCTCTCAGCGCCCGTTTGCTTGTCCTTTAATTCCTGTGCCATAGCTTTATACAGCTTGTACTCTAACAGCTTTTCAACAAGCTCTGCTCTTGGATCTTCCTCGTTGCCCTCTTCATCCACTTCCTTAGGAAGTAACATTCTTGACTTGATATCAAGAAGAGTTGCCGCCATTACAAGGAATTCACTTACTACATTGAGGTCTTCCTTCTTTAACTGCTCAACATATTCCATGTACTGCTCTGTAATCATTGCAATCGGAATATCATATATATTAACTTTATTCTTATCTATCAAATGTAAAAGAAGATCTAAAGGGCCTTCAAACACCTGAAGCTTAACACTAATTCCCATATCTGCCTCACTATATTTACTGTGCATAATTACACGAATCACATTTTACATAAAATATCAGATGTTTGCAAGTAATTGCTAAATTCTCTAAAATAACATATAATATCTTGAAAACATTCAATTAAGGAATATAGGAATAAGAATGCTGAATCTAATATTATTAATTAAAAGAATTGCCACTAAAATAACTGAAGACCGCATTGGCGACTACGCTTCCTCAGCATGTTACTATCTCATGCTGAGTTTTTCCCGTTCTTTATCGGTCTTTTGAGCCTTATTAAGTTTCTGCCAGTTTCCAAAGCAGATCTTCTAAAGGTTATTTATGGCGTTCTACCAACACAGCTGCAGCCTATCGTACAGGGTATGCTTACTGATATATATGACAATTCAACCACTGCCTTAACGCTCATTACCGCAATAGGTATTATATGGGCTGCCGGCAAGGGCTTCATGGCGATAGTCCGTGGATTAAAGCAGATATACAGAAAAAGCAACCAGAAGAACTGGCTCTTTCAGAGAATAAGAGCAAGCATATACGCACTTATATTCATGGTACTTATTATCGCAAGTCTTATACTTATGGTATTCGGTAACAATATTATGAACTTCACCATGAAATATATTCCACAGCTTACTAATGTAGTAATTGTGTTCAGGGGAATATTTAACAGTAAACATTTTCTGTTTCCAAGTGTATTTACACTCTTCTTTACTATAGCTTTCTCGCTTGTATCAAGAAGAGGCAAAAAGTTCTATAAAGAGATTCCCGGAGCTTTCTTCTCTGCTTTGGGCTGGTATCTATTCACAGCTCTGTATTCTCTTTATGTTGGCCATTCCCCCAATTTTTCATACATGTACGGAAGCCTTGCTACTATTATCATAGCACTTATATGGATGTATGCCTGCATGATTATAATATTCATAGGTGCAGAGATTAACTACTTCATCAATGACGAAAAAATATTCAGGCATTATCTTGGGAAGAAATCAGAGTAAGCGTAGTACCTCTGTAGAAGAATTCCAGAATCTGCGCGTAAGTCATGGATTCTGCCATTTTATTGGCAGCATTCTGACTCATGCCGATTCCATGTCCGTAGCCGCCTCCTGTTATCTTAAAACCTGTAAGCTTCTTTCCCTCCGTCACCTTCTCAAACACACAGAATGTACTTGGAAGATTAGCATATCTTGTCGTTCCTGATTTAGTGTTCATATCCACATTTGCATTGCCAAATGCTGCCCTAATCGCTGATTCACTGTCTATCACTGTCTCACCTTTATCACCTGTAACTTTAACTTTGACTGCTGCTCCTCCATTAACACGCTCAAGTACTTCAATATCTGTTATGTTTCCTACATTCTTTCCTGTAGAACGTGCAAATCCTTCACTTATCTCTTTAACTGATTCCTCCATGCTCCATCTGTACAATGTACAGTCGTAATCGTAATCAGCTTCATTTTCACTCTTTATAAATGTATTGAATTCAGATTCTATTGTAAGTGTGAGTCCCTTATCTATCCCCCCTACACATTCCGCAACAAAATATGGATAATTTTCTGTTGTATTACCCCACAAAGTAACATCTGTAGTGCTTCCACATGAAGTTGAATAATAATATGTCTTGACTACATCTCCATTATATGAAAGCACCTGTCCTGCCGTAGCATCTACAGCCGTATCCGTAGAATCTGCCCGTGGTGAATTGTTATATACCTGAAACTGTATTGAATCATCAATATGTGCTCCATACGCACTATAATAGTTATTGGAAAGTTCTGTATAAGCGTAGCTTCTTGCACATACTGCCTGACATTTCAGTGCTTCAAGATTAAAGCCTGACGGCATCTCGCTTGGCACAACTTTTTTCAAATAATCTTCTATTGCCACTTCATTTACAACAACAATTCCCTCATCATATCGTGAAACTTCAAGAGTTCCTCCATATGAAGGCGTTCCAACACCTCTGTTCACTGACTGGAACTGTATCTCCCCCGACTTGGGAATAAGCCTTATTCTCCCCTGATTAAAATCTTCTGTATCTGCATTAAATACAACTGCCTCACCAGGTGCTGTCTCATATGATCCCTCACCTGTTTCCACTATCATTCCAGAATCTGCACAAAACACTGTTTCATCAAAAAATATGTCCCTGAATCCGCTTGTCTTGATAATTACTCTTATATTATCTGCCTGCAGTGGTTTATTCTTGATTGCGCCGCATACTTCTCCATCTGCCACAATAAAATCCTGCAGGGCATATCCGACAATGATACTGCTGTAATTGCTTATAAGCGAATTTCCTTTTTCATACATGATAAAATCTTCATCCAGCTTAATAGAACCATAACCTTCAATTTCAACGCTGTCTTGTGAAACTGACAACACCTTTCCACTTACAACATCTGTCTTGGTATTAACCCCAACAATCTTTCCATCCTCAACTGTAATATCGCATAAACACCCGGTTACATCTTCTGCTATTTTTCCACTATTGAATCTCTTTATATTTCCATACATATTGGCAGTTATCGTGTTGTCTTCTATATTAGTTACATATACATTTTTATAAATACTGATTTCTGACGATGTGTCCTGATATCTCGATTTAATCATCTGTGACATATATATACAGGCTGACGACATAAAAATCACCAGTGCAGAATAGGTTAAGAATATTATTTTAGTTCTCTGTTTCATATACTATTCTCCCTAAATTAAGTGTCCTTGTTCAGACAAGCTCTTGATAGTATATGCAGAAATTGTGTGTTTTAGAACTGGGTATTCTCATCGCTTTTCGCGCAAAAAACAGGCTGTCACATATGTGACAGCCTGTTATAAAATATCCCAAAACGCCGCTCCCCACGCTTTCGACTCCTAGCGAAGCTAGGTGGGCAACCGCATCCAGACCGCTGCCTTCCACTGACTAAGGAGGCTTGACATTGGAATGGAGATATAGGAATCCCGTCGATGAAATGTAGGATCAAAATAATGTGGTTTTGCGAACGTCCCAGGAAATATTCAATTGATACGTAATCTGTACCGATGTATTGATTATACATCTTCTTTACTGATTACACAATATTATATGTCAAAAAAATTCAAATATACCTGCGAATGAATCCAATTCAGACGCAGGTATATAATCATAATTCAAACTCTGTAATGATTGAAAATTAAAGCTGTGGACCAGCAGCAACTAAAGCCTTACCAGCTTCGTTACCTGTGTACTTAACAAAGTTCTTATTGAATCTTGCAGCAAGATCCTTAGCCTTAGTCTCCCACTCAGAAGCATCAGCATATGTATCTCTTGGATCAAGGATTGCTGGATCTACTCCTGGAAGCTCTGTAGGAACTTCAAAGTTGAACATAGGAATCTTCTTTGTTGGAGCTGTATTAATAGCACCTGAAAGGATAGCATCAATGATACCACGAGTATCCTTAATAGAGATTCTCTTACCTGTTCCATTCCATCCTGTGTTAACTAAGTAAGCCTTAGCTCCACTCTTTTCCATCTTCTTAACAAGCTCTGCTGCATACTTTGTAGGATGAAGCTCAAGGAATGCCTGTCCGAAGCAAGCTGAGAATGTAGGTGTAGGCTCTGTGATTCCTCTCTCTGTACCAGCAAGCTTAGCAGTAAATCCTGAAAGGAAGTAGTACTGTGTCTGCTCTGGTGTAAGAATAGATACTGGAGGAAGTACTCCGAAAGCATCTGCTGAAAGGAAGATTACATTCTTAGCTGCTGGAGCTGAAGAAATTGGTCTTACTATATTCTCAATATGATTGATTGGGTAAGATACACGAGTATTCTCTGTTACGCTCTTATCTGCGAAATCAATCTTTCCATTCTCATCAAGTGTAACGTTCTCAAGAAGAGCGTTTCTCTTAATTGCATTGTAGATATCTGGCTCTGAGTCCTTATCAAGGTTGATAACCTTAGCGTAGCATCCACCTTCGAAGTTGAATACGCCATTGTCATCCCAACCATGCTCATCATCACCGATAAGGAGTCTCTTAGGATCTGTTGAAAGTGTTGTCTTACCTGTTCCTGAAAGACCAAAGAAGATTGCTGTATTCTCTCCGTTCTTATCTGTGTTAGCTGAGCAGTGCATTGAAGCAATACCCTTTAATGGAAGGTAGTAGTTCATCATAGAGAACATACCCTTCTTCATCTCTCCACCATACCATGTATTAATGATTACCTGCTCATGGCTTGTAATGTTGAATGCAACACATGTCTCTGAGTTAAGGCCTAATTCAGCATAGTTCTCAACCTTAGCCTTAGAAGCATTATATACAACGAAATCTGGCTCGAAGTTCTCAAGTTCTTCTGCTGTTGGCTTAATGAACATATTAGTTACAAAATGTGCCTGCCAAGCAACTTCAACGATGAAACGAACTGCCATTCTTGTGTCCTTGTTAGCTCCACAAAATGCATCAACTACGAAAAGTTTCTTATTAGAAAGCTCTGCCTTAGCGATGTCCTTAACCTTAGCCCATACATCTTCTGACATTGGGTGGTTATCGTTCTTATACTCATCTGATGTCCACCATACAGTGTCCTTAGAGTTCTCATCAACAACAATGTACTTGTCTTTAGGAGAACGACCTGTATAGATACCTGTCATAACATCAACAGCTCCAAGTTCGCTTTCCTTACCAACTTCATAACCTTCGTTAGTAGACTTAGTCTCTTCCTCGAATAATAATTCATAAGAAGGATTGTAGACGATCTCTGTAGCACCTGTGATGCCATACTTGCTTAAATCGATTTTTGCCATCTTACATAAACCTCTTTTCTTATAATTTCTTGTAAATTATTACAAAATTCTTTTTAATTCTATACCATGCCCTAATTAAAATCAATAAAAAATTGTTAAATTTTTCTCGAAATCGTGTATATATTAATTTTATTAATCAGTTATTCTTTAGGAACCGTCTTTTCGTACTTGATATCTTCAATTGTTTCACTTGAAAGCCTGATAGCCTCAAGTACCACATTTTCTGCAACTCCCATGTTCTTGGCTACTTCTTCCACCGTAGGTTTTCTTCCTAATTCTTCTTTAAGTCTTGTTCCCCAGTCATTTACAAGATTGACTTTATTGAGAATTTTTCCCGAAACCATATTAACATCCGTCTGTTCATCTATAAGCATATTAAGACTGCCTTCAATAAGCTCCTTAACTGCTTCGTCAATTCCTTTAAGCACATTAAGAAGGTCTTCCTGTCCACCTTCTTTAATCTTATCCTTCCACTCATAATTATTAAGCCATTCCTGCTGTCCTATATATGCTGTCATAGCCAGATTGGCCTCCTGTACAAGGTCACATGCAAGAACTCCCTTTCCTCTGAATGGTTCTATCCATGACGCAATCTTTTCAAGATAACTTTCTGTAAGCAGTTTTAGTGATTCTTTATCATTATCCTCAACTATGTTCATAAGAAGATATGATCTTGTAACATCTGTCATAGGCTGTATTCCTGATATATCCTGAAGATATATTTTCAGATACTTCTCATCCTCTTCATAATCAAGATGACTTACAATATCATCCGCAACCTTCTTATCTTCCTGTTCTTCCTTAGAAATATGTTGTCCTGACTCATCAATATTATCATCTGAGGCACTTTCCATCAGCTTTAGGAATTCATTATCTACGCTGTCTTCACCCTGTATCTTAATTCCATTAGCCATCAGATATCCTGAAATCATCTGGAATTTGGCATCATCTAATGCCATATCTTTAAAAAAGCTGTGTACATCCTCTCTTGTAACAATATTGCCATTAACCTTGGCATATTCTTTAATGCTTCCAACAGCCTCCATAAATGCTGCCTGGGAATCTTTATTTTCAGCCATATTATCTAACCTCTTTCAACTTAATTCGTTCTGTATAATATAACACATAAGTGCGCATTTGGTAAATGTATTATTTCAGTATACACATTTGACAAAAACAGACCCACAGCTTATAGTTTATATAGAATATAAGAAAAGAGGAGATTTCATAATGAGAATCGCATTAATTAATGAAAACAGCCAGGCTGCAAAGAACGAGATGATTTATGCATCACTTAAGAAGGTTGCAGAAAGCAAGGGACATACAGTTGATAATTATGGTATGTACTCAGCTGATGATAAGGCACAGCTTACATACGTACAGAACGGTATCCTTGCTGCTATTCTTTTAAACAGCGGTGCTGCTGACTTTGTAGTAACAGGCTGCGGTACTGGTGAAGGTGCTATGTTAGCACTTAACTCTTTCCCTGGAGTTCTCTGTGGACATGTTGTTGATCCTTCAGACGCTTATATGTTCATGCAGATTAACGATGGTAACGCTATCGCTCTTCCGTTTGCAAAGGGCTTCGGATGGGGTGCAGAACTCAACCTCACATACATCTTTGAAAAGCTTTTCGAGGGTGAACCAGGTGGCGGATATCCTAAAGAAAGAGTTGTTCCTGAACAGAGAAACAAGAAGATTCTTGATGGCGTAAGAGCTGTTACTCTTAAGCAGGATCTCGTAGAAGTTCTTAAGGAGCTTGATCAGGATCTCGTTAAGGGTGCTGTTGCAGGCGAGAAGTTCGAGGAACTTTTCTTTGCTAACTGCAAGAATGAGAAGATTGCTGAGTATGTTAAAACTCTCAGATAATTAATTCTGCATTGTACTTAAAAAGGTGTCTCCGTTAATCCGGAGACACCTTTTTCTTTAACTTATTATGCTGCTTTCTGTATAAAACCAGCTTTGGTTATTGCATATCTTACTGTCTTTCCAAGAAGTGTTGCAATAACTATCTTAACAATATCAAATACGATAAATGGATATACACATACTGTAAGTGCATATGTGACTGAACATTTCATAAGGTATACAAACCATACCGTACCAAATGCATATGCAACAGCAGTTCCAACTACCCAGCCTAACATTGTAAGAAAAATATTTCTGTGTGAAAGCTCAATCACAGCTCCTCCAATAAGTGCCATGAATATGAAGCCAATAAGATATCCTCCTGTTGGTCCAAGAAGCTTTCCTAATCCACCAGCAAATCCTGAAAATACAGGAAGTCCGACAGCACCAAGCAGCAGATATATTCCATAACTTCCTGTTCCTGCCCATATACCCAGTACAAATACTGTGAAGTAAATCACAAGATTAGTAAGGGATATTGGAATCTGACCAATTGGAACTGAAAGTGGTCCAAGAATACATGTAACTGCTGCCATCATAGCCATGAATGTCAGCTGATAAATAGTAACCTTTTTGCTTTTCATAATTAAAGTCCTCTTTTCAAATGTAGTAATACAACATTTGTTATTGTACACACTCAAAAAGCTATTGTCAACCTATTATTAATTCAAGTTGACATTTAGTTAACATTACATTTTACAATGCTATTGTAATATATACTGTATCATTCCCGGTCCCAGTTCTGGTGTCGGTCTTGCGATAAATCCATGCTTTTCATAGAATATCTCTCTGCCCTTGGCACACATCAGGCACAGCATCATTCTTGTGCCTTCCTGAGTAATTCCTTTGACATAATCTATTATATATTCTATAAGCATGCTTCCTATGTGCTTACTCTGATATTCCGGTATTATTATTAAATCCTGGATATAGCTTATTACAGCCATATCTCCAACCACTCTGCCCATTCCTATAGGCTTATCATCATCATATACTGTGAATACTTTCACACTGTTATCCAATGCTCTCTGAGCCTGATTTTCATCTAACTTAATCCAGCCAACCTGTTTTCTTAACGAAAGATATATATTAACATCTCTCATATCTTCTACTATTCTTATCATAATCTCTATTTCCTACAATTTTTTTAACGAATGGAATTATACTCGCTTTATTTATTAATGTCCAGTGTGCTATAATAGCAAAAAAATATCGGAGGTACTCACATGATTACTGTAGCTAAAGATAATTCCGGAGATTTTAATTCTATCCAGCAGGCTGTTGATTCAATTCCAGCCGGAACCCCTGAAACTATCTATATCAAAAAAGGAATATATAAAGAACGCGTTGAAGTCAGAAAGAATAATATATCATTTGTTGGTGAAAGCACTGATGATACTATAATAACAGAAAGCTATTATGCAAGAATGATTATGCCTGATGGCTCTAAACGTGGAACTTTCCGTTCTTATACATTTTTCGTCTACGCAGACAATTTTACTGCCAGCAATTTAACTTTTGAAAATGCCGCCGGATTCGGTGATGAATTTGGCCAGGCGATTGCAGTATATGCCGAAGGGGATAACATAACTTTCAGGAACTGCAAAATTCTTGGTCATCAGGATACTCTGTTCACCGGTCCTCTTCCAATGAAAGAAAAGCAGCCTGGTGGTTTCACCGGACCTACAATTGACGGAATACGCCGTGTTGTCCACCAGTTATATGAAGACTGCTACATTGCAGGAGAAATTGATTTTATATTTGGAAGTGCTACTGCTTACTTTAAAAACTGCACCCTTTTTGCACTGAACAGAAATCAGGAAATCAATGCTTTCTATACAGCACCTTCTACATATGAAGGACAGGCTTTTGGTTATGTATTTGAGAGCTGTACATTTACAGGTAACTGTCCTCCAAAAAGTGTTGCTTTAAGCAGGCCATGGAGAATACATGCCAAAACAGTTCTTCTTAACTGCAGCTATTCCGATCAGATAATTGATGAAGGATTTACTGACTGGAACAAGCCCGAATCGCATGAAACTGTATATTATGCAGAATACAACGGACATGGAGAAGGTTTTAAGCCTGAAAAAAGAGCAGCTTATGTTCATCAGTTAAATGAATCAGAAGCTGCCCTCTATACTCTTGAAAATGTTATGAATTCCTAATTAATTGTTAATGAACCAAGCGATGTTCCAGATGATGTTGCCGTCATAGAAGACCCGGCTACTGAACTGGCATCGCTTTCTTTTACCTGAAAAAGTACCACAACATCTTTACTTGCACCTGCTGCAAGACTTACATTTTTCAATGCTGTTATATCATTCTTCAATATTGATGCATAATTACCTACACCAGTTCCTCCAACTTCAAGTTTAAATGTTACATTACCTGAAGAATTGAGTGTTACTGCCTGTCCACTTGTATTAGTAAGTGTAAGTTCAACTGCAACCACCTTATATCCTTGCTGTGCAGGCACAGATACATAATCATCCAATGGATAAGCACTTCCTGTAACATAATCCTTATATCTGACTGTTACACCATTAAGTCCTAAAACTGCCGGAAGATTCCCCATTAAATCTGTTGACGCTGTTCCTGCTGCATTAGAAGCAGATGCTGAAGCAGAAGGTTTATGTGAATTAACGGACTGACTCTGTGATGGTGTCTGTGTACTGCTGTTAGTACCGGCAGTTGTTGTAACACCTGTCTTCTGTGCAGTATTAAGCTTCTGGTACTTCCATTCATTATCATATGAATACTTAAGAAGGGTTCCTGCTATATATTCTGCTACAAGGTCATTCTCTTCATTAGTCAGTGATATATCATTCTTACCACAGCCTGTAAGTGCTGCCATACACAATAGTACAAGCAGACCTGTTATAACTTTTTTCATATATTGTTCCTCAAATCCCTTTTAAAATCATTATTGCCGTCCATAAAGAATAATCATATTATTCCAAAACGCTTATAATAATTATATCATATTATGATTTACAATCAAGATTAAACCAGAATTCTACACCATCAGATACATTTCTGACACCATACTCCTGCCCCATTGAATCCATAATAGCCTTTACAATAGACAGTCCTATTCCATTACCTCCATATTCTCTTGTTCTCGCTTTATCAGTCTTGTAGAACTTCTCCCATATTCTTTCAAGATCTTCATCAGCAATATTTTTTCCACTATTATATACAGTAACGGTAATAGTTCCTCCATTCTCTGATTTTTCAGTTCTCACCTCAATTGCACGCTTTCCATCACAGTGATTAAGTGCATTAGATATATAATTAGTAAGCACTTCCTCTGTCTTGTATTCATCAGCCCACACATAATTATGCTCATTACGGTTATCAAATACTATACTCATATTCTTTTGTCCCGCTCTTATTGCATTGGCATCTGCTACAGAAGCAATAAGCTCATTAATATCAAATCTCTCCATCTCAGGCTCATCATTTCCGAATTCAATCTGATTAAGTGTAAGAAGTCGCTTAACCATTGTATTCATCTTGTTTGCCTCGTCCATAATAACATCACAATAAAATTCCATGCTTTCAGGATCATCTGTTATGCCTTCCTTAAGCCCCTCAGCATATCCTTGTATAAGTGCAATAGGAGTCTTTAACTCATGAGATACATTTGAAAGAAAATCTGTTCTCATTATCTCAAGCTTTTCTTTTTTATCAATATCTTTCTTAAGTTCAAGGTTAGCCTTCTTAAGCTCAGCAATATTCTGTTCAAGCTTCTCAGACATATTGTTCATGCTCTTTCCAAGCAGACCAATCTCTCCCTTATCACTTCCCTCATATCTTGCATCAAAATCCATCTCTGACATCTTCTCAGCAATATTAGAAAGCTGCTTAATCGGTCTGGTAATATATGTTGATACTACAAATGCTGCAATTATACCAACAGCAAGAATTGCTCCTCCAACATACTTAATAAGAGTTGTCGATATATTTACATTATCTTTTATTCCCTGGATAGGAGTTCTTAATATAATTGAATATCCATTGTCAAGTGTACCCCATATCTCAAGATAGTAATCTCCAAGCCTTTCATCATACACCTTCTGTAATGTGTAATTATCATTGGAGCTTATAATTGTCCTGTTCTCAACAAGTGATGTACCTGACATATCAATAATATCTTCCAGACGTTTCTTATGGTCTTTCTTATCATCCATATCAGCAGGGTTGGCTGAATCAGTGCCATCAGTTGCATTATCAGAAGAATTATCTACCGATTCATCATTCGGATTCTTAGGCTCCGGTGCTTTATCAGGAGAACCATTATTCTTAAAAATGTCCCCATTAAATATACTCATACGGAGTCTCTCCATCATTGAATCGTCTCCCTGGGTACTTACATATATGGTACACCAGCTGCTGTCAACCACAAGCACTGATATTCCCTTTGCTGTAGATATGTTCTCCATATCTGCACACATAGTATCTTTGTCTATCTGAGAATCTGTGTACTTCTGCATAATGTCATTAACATTTTCATATGAACTTATCATACTTTTCTGCTTACGGTTCATATATACTTTCTCAGAAAAAATGCTGTTAAATCCAATAAGCATTGCTACCAGACATGTAACTGTTGCTACCAGAAGAAGTGTAATCTTGAATTTAATAGAATGTATCTTCATCTTTCATTGCCTTCCTTATACACAGAATCAGTCAACAATAAACTTGTAGCCCATGCCCCAGATAGTCTTGATATAATCGCCCTTATCACCCATCTTTTTTCTTAACTTCTTAACATGGGTATCAATAGTTCTTGCATCACCATAGTAATCATAATTCCATACATTGTTAAGAATCTTCTCTCTTGACAATGCAAGTCCTTTATTCTCAACGAAATAAGTAAGCAGTTCAAATTCTTTATAGCTTAACTCGATCTCTTCTCCGTCAATCTTAACAATATGTGCGGCTTTATCTATAGTAATTCCGCCTATCTCGATTATCTCGTTACTGTCAACGCCATATGCACGCCTTATAATTGCATCAACTCTCGCTGTAAGTATCTTAGGCGAAAATGGCTTGGCAATATATTCGTCAGCTCCACATTCAAAGCCTTGTAGTTCATCCATCTCCTCGCCCTTTGCTGTAAGCATTATAATAGGAACTTTAGAATCCTTTCTTATCTGCCTGCACACTTCCCAGCCATCCATTCTTGGCATCATAACATCAAGAATTATAAGTGCAATATCTTTATTCTCCATAAATGTATCTACAGCTTCTACACCATCAGCCGCTTCAATAACAGCATATCCTTTTCTTGTAAGGAAATCACTTACAAGCTTTCTCATTCTGCTTTCATCATCTACTACTAAAACCTTCATCTTATCCATATGTAATCCTCACTTTCACGGTGAATTAATTATCTATATACTATCTGATAAATATGTTTAAAATGTGTACTCTGCTCATATATTTATATTATGACTACTTTGTTGACTGCTGTGATGATGATTTTAAAGACTGCTTTGATTCAAGTTCCGCTTCCCTTGAATTAAGCTCTTTCTCTTTTTCCTTTAACTTGGCTTCCTTAGATTCAAGCTCTGTCTGCCATGAAGAATACTTATTCTGCACATTTACTTCATAATTAATCACATTCGAATTAGAACTTGTCCTAAGAATAAAGAACATCGCAATTATTGCAATAACCAAGAACACATTTATAATCATAATTCTCATAAAATTGTTCTTATATTTTGCAACCTGGATTGAGAGTGTATGCAGTTCGCTCCTGTGCTCATTTCTTTCACGTCTTCTGTCAATCGCAATCTGTGTTTCACTCTTTACCGGAATCGGCTTAATCTTATCATCTG
This sequence comes from Eubacterium sp. AF22-9, assembly GCA_003458705.1. Taxonomy (GTDB): domain Bacteria; phylum Bacillota; class Clostridia; order Lachnospirales; family Lachnospiraceae; genus Lachnospira. The sequence goes on from QRVH01000022.1 coordinate 35,818, forward strand.
GAATATCTGGTGAATTATACAGAAACTGCTGTAAATTCTTGAGATAATTAAGCCCAATGGATGTATAAAATAACTGTCTGTCAATTATCTTATTATACAACACATACACCTGTTTCGGATCTTTACTGTCCGTCTTTCCAGACAGATACTTAATAGCATTCATCTCATCTTTTGCTTCCTGCGCTTCCTGCTTCGTCTTAAAAGTATATCCGCCGACAACAAAGCCTTTTTCCTTATTATTAACATTTTTATTATCGCTCATAAACTCCACTTCCCACGCACATTTTTGTTAATTGTAACATTAAATCTCATTATCTACAAACCAAACATCTCCCGGCATATCTTTTTGCCGCTTTCCGTCTTAAAAATGTTATTATATGCTTTCAATGCTGCATCCTTTGTAAGATTATCATCACATATGTTAACCAAGAAATCTGCCTCAACAAGTATCTGGTAGTCAATGCCGTCAATATTATTGTAAGTATGGTGATGTCCTATCAGATACTGCACTCTTTCTGATACTTCACTGTCAAAGCCAAGCCTGTCAAGAAGTCTTGCGGCAATAGCAGGACCTTCTTTTTCCTGCAGCTTACCGCCACACTCTCCATATTTTTCTTCACATGTATGAATCCCGATATCATGTGTGAGTGCCGCTGTTTCAATTATAAAAAGACATTTGTCATCAACATTTTCCATCTGTGCAATCAGCTTTGCATAGCTGTGAACCTTGCAAAAATGCTGTATTCTCTTAGCGTCTCCCTTATATAATTCAATCATTGCCATATGAAGTCTGTTAATCATAGTTTCTCCTTTTAATAACCAAGTGTATCATTTACAAGTATTACATGTATTCTTCCGACATGGCGTGAATATCTTGTAATCAGGAACTGGCAGCATAATGTGTCTGGTGATTTGCAGTCAAAGCATTTTCCGGTTGTCTTGCAGGGTGTCTTGACATCAAAATTCTGTGCATTAGTTGGTGCAGCTATATTTCTTGCACGCTTCATTGCCGAATCGAGGTCTGAACAGACTTTATTCATTCCAACTATAAAGATTACCTTCTTTGGTCCCTGCGCTATGCATGAAACACGGTTAGAATTGCCATCAATATTTACAAGTATTCCATCACTTGTCATTGCATTTGCACTTGATAAGAACACATCAGCGTCATATGAAGCCAGAAGTCCCTCTCTTGGAGTCATCTTAGAGCGGTCTATATAATTGTAATTACCCTCCTTCAAAGCCTCCACAAGTCCAATCTCCTGCGCGCTGTGACAGCCGCCCATAGCAATTGTGCTTTCCTCGTCAATTAACTCCAAAGCTTGCTTTAAAGCAGCTTCTTTATCCTCTGCATAATATCCTGACATATTTCGTGACTGTAAGCCATTAATTACAGTCTGTGCCAGTACTTCATTTCTTTTCTTTACATTTTCGTCCATGCTTGTATCCTCCAGTCTATGTAAATATTTAGTATGCTTATTATAGCACAAATTCTTTTACTTCCTTTATGCTTCATAACAAAATAAATGTAGTTCTTATGAGTTATCCATAACATTTTCTACATAAAATTTAAGGAAATCATGTATCTCCATATTATATTCTTTCTCAAATCTTTTTCTAACATTTTCTTCCAGCTCCGATCTTTCGTGAAATGAATCTTCATAATATCTGACCATGCTTTCAACTACATTCTGACAAAATGGTGTTCTGTTATGTATTCCATTTAATTTTTTATCATCCCAGTTAAAACCATATGTAACGCCATACTCTTTTTCTTTGTACAAAATACAAAAACCATAGTCGCCGCCATCTCGGGTCAATATTGGAGATGTAAAGCTTGTACGAGCCAATACAATATCTCTGTTAGCTTCATAAACCCCATAAATAATATTTATATTATGGCTTTCAATATTGAAATCCCCAAATTTTCTGTTACCTATCAGTTGTCTTCTCTGAGCATCTGTCAATTCAACCAGACTTAAATCTATGCTTATTTCATCACTATCAATATAATCCTCCTGCCAATCAGCATGTTTATTAGATATCTGCTCACTTTTTTCTTCATCAACCACATTATCCTGAATGAAATCCAACTGTTCAGTATTATCATTGCTGTTTACCCAATCTTTATCTTGTATAAAACACTTAGGATTTTCAGAAATTCTTTGCAGATTAGTAGCAAATAACTGAAGATGTTTTCGCTGAAATTTTAAATCCGTACCAAACTGTCTGTTGACTGCCGACATTTTTACAGATATTTTTCCATACTGTGATTCACCATCAAATTTTATTTCCTTACCACCAAGAACATTTTCAACTTCAACATTTTTTATACTGTCATTCTTTATGATATAACATTTATAAAACTTTCCCCACAAGTCAAACACAGCCACCAGAACATTTTCATCAGTTGTTGCAACAAATGCCTTGCAATCAGATATGGAATGTCCATGGTGCATTATAATATAAGATATCCTGTCTCCATCTGGTTCTTCCATATCAACCAGAATCTCATCTCCGTGTGTAAACTCATCTTGTTTTAAGACTTTTCATAACCCTGCCATATTATTGTATAATTTCTACTTAATACTCATAACAAACTTTTCAAGCTTCTCTTCATTATCCTTTGCAGCATTACTATTGCGGTCTGCTAACGCAACCTGATTTTTTAGATTCTTAAGACTCTTTGACAGCTGCAGAAGGCATCTGTCATTGTCACCACCACCGCTGAATGTAAACACAGCATCAATTTTATCTGCCACGCCGTAATTCTTTATAAATGTGTTGACTGGAGACGCAGGCATTCCTGCCCATACCGGCATACCTAATATAATTTCATCATAATAATCTATGTTATCAGGAACACCTTTTATCTTAGGTCTCCTTCCAAATGTTGACTGCATTCCTCCGACAAGCATCTGTCTTACTGTATTCTTAGGTAATGGCTTAACTAAATCTATCTCAAAGATTTTTGCTCCCAACTTTCTTGCAATAACCTTTGCAGCTTCCTTTGTATTTCCTGATAATGAATAATAAACAACAGCTCTGTTCATAGCTGGCTCCTCCTTACTTATGTGATTGTACTTATTTTACGCTATTGAGTATTGTGTGGCAAGTGAACTTGGTGTTTTGGACTTTCTTGTGACTTTCCTCCGCTTCAACGTCCAATTCACCGTGTATCCACCTCCCCCACAAAAGGGAGTCGAATTCTTCGCTCCGCTCCGGTCGGCGCAAAGCGAGGTCCACTGGACCTCGTGCGCCCCTGTCCAAAAACCCGGCTACGCCATGTTTTATCCATTAATATGACTCCCCTCTGGTCCATAGGAAAAAGGGAGCGAAGAAGCTCACGCTTCCTCACTCCCTTTTTT
>QRVH01000023.1 GCA_003458705.1 Eubacterium sp. AF22-9
AATATACATAAATGGTATTTTATAGCTGCTGTCGACATTGTGTTTGCCTTGATTATAGCATTTGTTAATTTTAAAGTTCCTGACACGGTAATGATGAGCCTGATTATTTTATATTAAAGATTATAAACGGAATATACATAAATGGTATTTTATAGCTGCTGTCGACATTGTGTTTGCCTTGATTATAGCATTTGTTAATTTTAAAGTTCCTGACACGGTAATGATGAGCCTGATTATTTATATTGTAGTATTGGCACTGCTTATAGTAAGTATTGTCAGGATTCATGGATATCGTTTACAGTGTAGAAGTATACAAGGGGGATTTAACAGATGAAAAAATATAAGCTGAGTACGAGGATAAGTGTCTATATAGCTGTGATTTTATCGCTGGCTATGAGTGGGTTGACCATAAGAAGCCTGATTGTTAAAAGAAATGCTCATTCAGTAAGTGTTACATTATATGGAATTGTATTTGTGTTATTACTGGTTGTGTCAGCAGTTTCATTGATTGTGTACATATACAAGAGTAAGATTGGAATATATGTAAGTATTGCCTGTCTGGTTATTATATTTGCATATGGAATTATAATGAAAGATTCACCATTACAACTCATAATTATATTTCTGCCAGTTATTTACGCTATGTTTTCAACTAGAGAGTAATTGGAATAATTTAACATTCTTCGATTGGACTTCCAGCGGTTCTCACATCACTAAAAAGTCCAATAGTATTCCATTAGAAAGTCAAGCAGCAGTAGAAAATAATTATAAACAAGAACCGCCTCTCAATGTTGAGTGGACATCTGATGAAGAGGCATAGTTTAAATGGATATCATCTGAGATTCTAAGCCTTAATAAGGAAGGGGCAAAAGTGAGGGTCAAAGCTCAAATTGATTTTATAAAATATCATTATGAAACAGAATGTACAGTCAGGTGGAATGAAAACCTATCAGGGACTAAAATTAAAAATGCTAGTATTACGGCGGTGTAAGCATTTGTTGCGGATGGTTGATATATTAGAGTTAATATGATACTTGCGGATTTAGAAGTCGACACATTTAATAACATTGCCATTGAGATGGAATAATATTCTTTCTTCAATAAAGTAATAAGCAGTTCTGGAAATCTGTGGGTAGTGCTACGCATACAACAGATATGTAACACTACCAGACACAAATTTCCAATCTATGGGATTTTCACGCTCTACAAACGCTCTCAAGGAGATAATCTTTACAATTCAAAGCGTCTTATGGCGTTTACCAGAAAAGTATATTACACCTCAGAATTTCGGTTCTGGGGTGTTTTTTTAGTTTGTGAACTATGGTATTATTATAATGTAATGATTTTTCAAAAGGTAAAGCGAGAAATATGGGATTTGATAAGAGAACGTTTTAATAATGTATTATATTATACAGTACAGGAGAGCCATATATGATTAAAATAGCATTTTTCGATATAGATGGAACATTGTTGAAAATGGGAAATAAAGAACCGACAGATAAAACAGTTAAGGCGTTAAATTCTCTTCACCAGAATGGAATTTTGCTTTGTATGGCGACTGGCAGAGGCTATCTTTCAATTCCTAAATTCAAAGATATTACATTTGATGTGCTGCTCACATTTAATGGTTCGTATGTAATGGCTGGAGAAAAGATTATTTTCAGGAATCCCTTGAATAATAATGATAAACATCAAATAATTCAAAATCTTAATAAAATGAACAGAGCAGCTGCAATTAGTAATGAGCATTTTATTGTTACGAATGGCACAGATGAGCATCTGGAAGAGTACTTTAAATTTGGAAATGAAACATTGACAATTGCAGATAATTTTGATGAGTTATGTAAAGAAGATATTTACCAGATTATGTGTGCGTGCAGAAAAGAAGAATATGCCCAGATACTCCAGGGAACTGAAGATACCCAGATAACTGCATGGTGGGATAAAGCAGCAGATATTATTCCATTGAATTGTGGTAAGGGAAATGCGGTAAATGCAGTGCTTAGTTATTATGGATTATCGAAAGATGAGGCGATTGCTTTTGGTGATGGTAGGAATGATATTGAAATGTTAGAAGCTGTTGGTACAGGTGTGGCAATGGGGAATGCCATTGATGAAGTCAAAGCAAGAGCGGATGTCATATGTAAATCAGTTGAAGAAGACGGAGTGTATCATTACTGTCTGGAGCAAAAACTCATTAAATGCTGATGGACTAATTATACAGCAGGGTTGCAGAGTATATAACACTCTGCAACCCTGCTGGTCATTTATAGTCTTAATTTTACCACCACTTCTCACGGTAAGAATACTCTCCGCGGTAATTAGAAGCATTATAATCAGGATACTTGAAAGGTGCATATACATCATCCTTAGGTGCATCATCCTGTGTATATATGTACATAGAATCATAATCCCATGTGACAATTTCATCACGGGCATCGCCGTAGAGGTTTACAGCTTCAGCACACATGGTAGGATGTCCATCATCAGGGAATTTAACAACCTGAATACCATTGCCGTCAATCATTCCGCCGCGCTCTATATCAGCATTAAGAAGGATGAAGTCCTGACCGTCGCCAGTCCAGTTTACAGGAGTTAAGAGATTGCCATTAAGCTCATTCTCCATTTCCCATAACTGATTACCCTCGCTGTCATAGAAATATATAATTCCCTGGTGTCCCCAGAAATTAACAACAACCATTTCATAGCCCGGGCGGTTTGGAAGATAATTAGCAAGACTTACACGCTGTGCATGGCCGATACCGTCCTTCTTAAGAAGCTTTCCGTTAAAATCAGATATCAGGAAGCCTTCCTTACCTGCAACACAGGCAAAGAATTTAGTGCCTTTGTGCGGTCCTGATTCGAATCTGCCTGGAACAATCTCATCAATATGGTCTTCATTAACAGGCATAGTCCACATTTTATTACCGTGGCAGTCAAGCATGTTATAACCAACTAAAAGTTCATCATGTCCATCCCCGTTAATATCAATTGCAAAAGGAAAATGTCCGGTATTCTTATCACTCTGGAAATGCCACATAACCTCAAGGTCATCGTTAAGTGCATACACCCTGCAATAACGATCTTTAATGAGAATATCGCGTGGCTTGTCAAGACCACGGAAATTACATATACGCATACCGTCAGGATTAATTCTGTCAAATGCGTAGATTTTATCAGGAACACCGATAATAGTTCCGTCCTCTTCTGGTGTAGAGAAAGGTGTTTTGGCACGTTTCTTCACTTCACCTGTTCTGCCATCAAGAATCAGCACTTCAAAATTCTTGGCTGTAATAACCTCATCAAAGCCATCACCGTCAATATCGTATATCTGCATAGGCATGTCAGCTGATATAGTTCCAATGTCGTGATTATCAGTAGGTTCACCATGCTGCCATAATATATTGCCATCAAGGTCAAATGCGGTGAGACAGCTGATTGTTCCATAAGCATCACGGTTTACTCTTTTCTGGCACTGAGCCATAACCATCTGATACTCGCCATTGCCAAGAAGATGACCGAAACGAAGCTGTCTTCCGGTGCCGCAGCCTTTGAGGTCAATTTTCTTAAGAAGCTTCATCTTAGGATAATGTGCCTGTGCATCTTCACATTCAGCTTTATAAGCATTTCTTGCAGCATCAATAGAAGCAGCAGTACTTTCAGAAGTAGTAACATTTACAAAACCAAACTGTGTAGGGATAGTTGCAGTAATGGCAACCTTGCCACCCTGTCTGGCATATTCAGTGTCAAGCTCAAAATAAACCTTATCATCAACGCTGCATATAACATGGCTGCCTTTAATCTCTGCTTTAAGTATATAGGTATCATCACAGTTGTAATCAAAAGGTACAGAATCGAGTACAGTAACATCTTCCTTGTGACGGTATTCAACTCTCAGTTCATGCTCTTCAAAAACAAGGACAAGAAGATTAGCAGAGTTCTGACAACAAAAACCAATGCCGGCATTGCCCCATTTGGTAGTAAACATACGCACACTTGCAGTTATAGTATAATCGCGCCAGAATCTGTCACCGCTAGTGAGCATAGGGAATGTGCGGTGTGGCTTGTCATTACGGATACGCATCTGCTCCATAAAATGTTTTCCATTATATTCAGAAATAATCCAGGAAGCCCCCTGACCGTTATAAACGTGGTTGCATACCGGGTCATACCATTTACCATAATATCCGGGATAATGGATAAAATGATACTCACCCATTGCCGAATGATTCTTATCATAAGGAAATTCACCAATAGGAAAATCAGAGAAATCTTCATTAAGTAAAATAAAATCTGCCATAATAACCTCCGTTCTAAAATAAAAAATATAATTAATGGTTCTTTCTGTAGCTTCCGGGCGCTTCGCCCATGATTTTTTTAAATGTGCCGCCCATAGTATTACTGTCGGCGAAACCACATTTGTCAGCAATCTCAGTAATAGAGAGCTGGTGTTGACTAAAAGGTCTGCTGCTGCGTGCGTTCTTACATAAATAAGATACTCTCTGAATCTGAAGCCTGTAAAAGCCTTAAATTTCTTGGAAAGGCTCGATTCACTCATATTAAAAAGTTCTGCAGTAGCAGCCATAGTTATGTCATTGTGATAATTCTCGATAATATATTCAATAACCTTCTGGATAAGTTCATTACCTGTATCCATTTTCGTAATAACATTATCTTCGTACATCTGACAGCGCAGAATAAAAAGTATAAGTTCATGAAAATAAGAATGTACGAAAGATAAAGACAGACTATCGACACCATTGTGTTCATAAGAAATCTTCTGGATAATTGATGATATATAATCAAGTCGTCTTTCTGGTATATGGACAACAGGATGTTTATGGAAAATGCTTTCTATATCCAGAGAAGAATCATCAGCAATCCACTTTAAATCATCATTATTAAAATATAACACATATCTTGTATGGTCACTTCCAGCGAGGTAAGTAGTCATGTGCGCCATGTCTGGTGGGATAAGAGCAAGTCCGCCCGGATTTAACATATATATTTCATCACCTACATAAAGGGTGCAGGAACCAGAATATATAAACATCAGCTCCCATCTGTTATGTTCATGAAAATGTTTCATCTTATAAGATGGAGGCACAGTAGCAATATCCGTGTGGAAATTGTCATTAATAAAATGGTACATTGCCGTCTCCTTGGTATATGAATAATATCTTACGAAGCAAAATCATATACTGATTATAGGTCGTTTATAGAGAAACTGTTACTGATTTTTTACATATTTTTTTGATTTTGAAAGATTTCGTGCTGTTTTTTTGTATCTATAAAAAAACAATGTGAATATAATAAAAGCATCTTAAGAAGCAGAAACAATTTAATATTAAGGAGGAATAATATGATACGAAGAAACAAAATTATTGCTTCTGTTGCCGTAAGTGTCATGACAGGCGTTCTTGTTGCAGGCAACTTAGCTCCATTACAGGGATACTATGCATTTGCACAGGAAACAGGAGTAAAAACTGCAAGGTATTCAGCAGTAAAAGACATTAACAAAACATTAGAAGGTTACACACCAATGGACAGTTCTGATCCGGTTGAATTCGGTGGAACTTACATTAAGTATCAGGCGAGACAATCCAGTTGTCGGAGACAGCCATATATGTTGATGGTTCGTTATCAGACGAGCTTGCTGCCCAGTACCCATATGTATATAACGATATTACTAAGGCATTGTCAGCAGATGCATTAAAGAATGGAACAGCAGACAAACCAATGACAGTATATGTTGCACCATATGTATACTGGATTGATGATCCGGCAGCAACAGATACAGTACAGAAGACCGAGGGATATTCAGTACCTTATGGAATGGTTGTTAATTCAGATTATCTTACTATCAAAGGTCTTACAGGAAATCCTGATAATGTTGTGCTAGCCGGAAACAGAGGACAGTCACATGCCTCTAACGGTAACTATACTATGTTCAGATTCAACTGCAGCGGTGCACTTACAGTTAAGAACATAACAATAGGTAACTATTGCAGCGTTGACCTTGATTATCCGCTTATGAGTGAGCTTAATCAGGCAAAGAGAACAGAGACAATCACACAGGCACAGCTTGCTGATGTTTCTGGAGACAAGATGTTTGCAGATAACTGTAACTTTATAAGCAGACTTAATCTTGACCCAATAAATGGAGCATCAAGAAGTCTTTATAACAACTGTCATTTTGAAAGTACAGATGATGCCCTTAATGCAAATGCTGTATATGTAGGATGCGATTTTGATTTCTACGGAAACAGACCATTATATTCATCATATGGTACAGGTTCAACATTTTTAGGTTGTACATTTAATTGTAAGATATTAAATGTTGAAGCCGAACCTACACAGTTCTTTACTAAGGAAGGCGGCACAATTACCGCAGTAGACTGTGTATATAACAGTAATTTAAGTGTACCTATATCAATTGGATGGACTAAAACACCATCAACTTCATTAAAGTGTTATCAGAGCAACATAATTCATAATGGACAGAGCATTACAATCGGTGGCGAGGGTGCTAAAGAAACCGTTGATATGACAGGCAAGTCAGTACTTGATGCCTACAAGGTTGTGTCAGGTGGTAAGACATATTACAACACATACAATCTTTTAAAGGGCATTGACGACTGGGATCCATTAGGAGTTAAGGATGTAATTAAAGCAGCCGGACAGGACACAGTTGCAACACAGCTTTCAATAACATCAGATGTCACAGAGATTGAATCTGGAAAGGAAACAGCTTCAATAGGAGGAACAGTTAACTATTTCTATGGAACTAATGATACAACACAGAAGATAACATACAGCGTATCAGACGAAGATAAGGCATATGTGAAGTTAACAGATAATGGCGACGGAACATGCAAAGTAGAAGGTACTAATAATGATGATGCAGCTAGGAAGGTCATTATAAATGCATCTACAGAGTCAGGTCTTGAAGCAGCAGTTGGAATTACTGTAAAGCCAAGCAAGATAGAAGCACCAGCATTTACAAAGGCACCAGTTATTACTAATGACGGACAGGGAAGTCTTAAAGTAGATTACTCACTTGATTTAGGAAGCAGAGAAGACATGTCTGCAATCTCATGGTACAGATGTACAGATGCAGAGGGCAGCAATCCTATACTTGTAGCAGTAACAAGAAATGATTCACCAGAGTATACATATAAGTTAACAGCAGGTGATGTAGGATATTACATCATGGCTAAGGTAGAATCTAAGAACATCAGAAGTGATTATGGAACACCGGAAAATACAGTATATGACAAGGCAATCGGAGTGAAAGATGTAAGAAGCAAGAACTTTGCTACAGATTTCTCTAACTTCCCTAATGTAAAGCAGTCAGAAATCAAAGCTGGCTTCTGGACTGTAGATTATAACCGTCCGGCAGATACAGAAAGTTTTGGAAGCTGGCAGGGAGCTGATACAGAAGAGCCATGGGTATACGGAGTAACAGGTAACGGCTGTGTAGGCGCTGGATTATATGAAGGTACACAGGGCGCAAGACTTATGTATACACCAGTAGAAGGAACATATGGTGATATGTCACTTAAGCTTGTAGTTGACCCAGCCAAGACAGCAGGCCAGGGATTTGGTAGTGCAGGACAGTATATGGATGTACTTCTTAAGTTCGATACATCTACACTTACAGGATACGGATTAAGAATAGTAAGAACAAAGGCTTCATCTAATGCCGTAACATTTGTACTTGTAAAATACGACAATGGAACAGTAACAGAGATTTCTGATGAAGTTATCGCAAGCTGCTATGCAACAGGCTGTACAATCAGCTTAAAGGCTGAAGGCAATAAGCTCACAGCTCATGTTGAGACACCAACAGAACAGCTTGCAGACCAGGCAGCTAAGGGATATCCACATGTGGTTGACCTTACAGCAGAGATTGAAGCTAACAGCTTTGGTGGAGTTGCAATCCAGCATACAGGAACACTTGGCGCACGCGGATGGCAGAATACAACAATGCTTCATAATTTAGATATTACATGGGAAGGTGAGAATAACCAGAACCCAGAATATGTTGAAGGAAATCCATCAGATAACGAGAATCCTGCCGAGACACCTGATGATTCAACAGGAACATCAACAGGAGCAGACACAACAGTCAAGACTGGTGATATGAGTCATACAGGAATGTATGCAGCATTAACTATAGCAAGCCTTTGTGCATTGCTTGGAATGGCAGCAGTATACATGAGAAGAAGAAAAGAATAAGTAATTATTAAAAAGCAGCAGCTACCACAACCATAAGTGGTAACTGCTGTTTTCAGATTTGTTATCTGTTAATCTTAATATCCCCCATATTAACATCAGCATTTATACTTTTACCGCTGCCAGCATTATTAGTATAGCTGTGAGAATAAGTAGAATCATTAACCTTGATGTCGCCTAAGTCTACAGAGAGATTAGCACTGTATTTATCAATATCCATACCGCTTATTTTCAGTGAGCCCATATCAACAGAGAGATTAAGAACATCACTGTTGCAATTGGTAAGCTTAATATCACCCATATTGTTATCAGCAGTTAAATTCTTAACGGCAGAATCAGCAATCTTAAGAGAACCCATATCAACAGAGAAATCAGCAGAAGAAGCATTTATATCGTTCACATCCATATCACCCATATTAAGGTCAGCCTGAATAGAATTAAGACTGACATTGTCAGGAATAGTAATTGTAAGTGTGCAGTCTGAGTTTTTGATATTAGTCATAAGATGTACTTTTACATGCTGTTCAATATTTAATGAAGTTCCAGAAACATATACAGCAGGCTTAAACTTTTCAGCACCTGTATAGATAACTTCAAGCTTGCGGCCTTTCTTAATCTCAACACTGCCAAGATTCATATCAATAGATATGTCTGACACATTATCATAAGTGGAAGAATTTTCAATATATTTGCCACTGGATGCCATAGTTATGCGTGTAAAAGGAGAAATGTTAAATACATTACCAAGAACGCCAATAATTATGCATATAAGTGTAATAAAATATATAATTGACAGATAAATTCGTTTACTCATAATTACACCTCCCCGGAATCGTCTTTAAGTATACTCTTGAATATGGCGTGTATTACAGCCGCAACAGGCCATATAACCCATGTTAAAGCCCATGCAAATGTGATGAAACTGATTGACAGATATATACATGTAACGGTAGGCCAGAAAACAGACATAATAGTTGTTGCAGTATTGTTAATATATCTGACCTCTTTATTCTCCTTCTTAACATAGCTGCCGGCTACATTGTCACCATTAAGAGCAAGTAAAGTCTTACATGAAGTTTCAGCCATTGAACCGAAAACAATAAGGAATACGCCGACACTTACTATACAAATCATTGCTGCACCGCCAATATCGTCAAGTCCCTGTATTGGGATTGCGTCAAAAACGGCAGCAGGGACAAAGCTTATGATACACATAATAATTCCCAGAGTGCGGCACACAATAGAAATGTTGCGAAGCTGTTCCTTCTTATCCTGCACATATCCGACAGTGGCATAATCGATGATACATTCGTGTTTCTTAATATAGTCATATTTACTCATTAAAGAATTGGTTATTATAAATATGCCGACACCGAATGCAGCTATAATAAACAGAGCAACAGTGCCCATTGTCTCGATAAAATTATTATGGATTGCACTGCAGGCTGCCACTGGAACTACTGAGAAAATACATAAGAAAACTCCTAATGCAGTCAGAAATGCATGTCGGCTGCCGGCACTTACAAAGCTTCTGGCTTCATCCTGTGTTAAAGTGCGTCTGTTATCAACAGGAGCAGAAGACAGTCTGTTAAGTCCGAGAGTTTCTGCGAGTTCGTCAAGATTGCCGAATTCTGAGATAACAGTGCCTACAGCCTCATTCTCGCTTTTACCTTCATTGATAAGTTCATTATATTTGTCCTCCATCATGCCCCACAGTTCATCTTTAGCCTTTAAAACTTCTGCTGTTGCGGGGAGATTGGCAAACATAGTTTCAAGATAACTTTTAATAGTATCCATACATTAATTCTCCTTCACAATAAATTTTTCAATAACTTCTTTAGTAAGAGCCCACTCTTTACATTTTGACTGATAATACAGCCGTCCTTCGTCAGTAATCTGATAATAGGTGCGCTTTTTTCCGCCATTCTCGCCTACACCGGGGAAAGAAGTGATATATCCGTTCTTTTCCATTCGTGTAAATGCTGAGTAAAGAGTAGTTTCTTTAACAATATATTTCTCATTGGTCATGGCCTTAATTTGTTTAGAAATCTCGTAACCATAAGACGGCTTATCAAGCAGAAGATACAGGATAATTGTATCGTTGTAGCCTCGTATAATGTCGCTGCTGATGCCAGCCATGCATACTCCTCCCTTCGGATTAATTGCAGGTGCTGATTCACCTGATAATAAATATTAAATAAATGATAATTACTACGACAGGCGATACTACGACAGCCGTAGTACATCTGTCGTAGTATATATAACATGATATGCATAATATGTCAACAGGAGAATATAAAAATCCCTCAAAAGCAGGTAAACAGTGCTTTTGAGGGATATATTAAATATGTGGATTATTTGAAATATACTTTAGCTGCAGTAGCAGCCATGATATTTTCCTTGTCAGGTGTTGATATTTCATTGCTTAAGACAATGTAATCAATAAGGTGTCTGTAGCTGTCCTTGCACAGATTCATAGGCAGGTCGCTTCCCCACATAAGCCGGTCGCTTCCGACAAGTTCTATGGCGCGTTTAATATAATGGATTGCGTCAGGATAAGGGTATCTTGCGTCTTTACCCTGATTAGAAGGAAGGCTTGCAAGGTCGAATACAACATTGTCAAGCGTGAGTGCCTCCATTCCTTTAAGCCAGACATTTTCCTGAACAAGACCTCTTGGGGCAAGCAGATGGCACACAACAAACTGCGTGTCAGGGTGTCTTTTAATTGCGCGGGCGAGGGCTTCCGGCTGCCAGCACTCGGCAGGGTAGCGTCCAATATCGAACACAACAGTATTATTATGCATTTCAGCATATGACAGCATTTCCTCAATAACATCACCATCAAGGGGAATAGTAGGATGATAACTCATAAGACCGCTTCCGGTACTTACCTCGAATTTTACAATCTTAATTCCGAGGTCTTCAAACAAATGCTTCCGTATAGAATCAACATTTCTGCAGAATGGGTCATAAGTGGCTGCTGCAGCAAGACGGTCAGGATATTTCTTTGCAGCCTCATAAGTGTAGAGATTCTGCGGTCCTAAGAAATTGCCCTGAAGCATAACAGCCTTGGAAACACCAGCCTCGTCCATAACCTTAAGAACCGCTTCCGGAGTTACATCATATTCACCGAGACACTCTGGTATCATCTGGAATATAGTTCCATCAGCGTAGCTTGCGTAACCTCCGCCTATAGCCTGCATTTCTCCGCTGTTTCCAAATCCATTGATGCAGCGGCATATATGAATGTGTGAGTCAATTATGTTCATAGTTAAGCCTCCTTGTTGCTGGATGTTAATATGTAATCTCCCTGCCTTCTTTTCTCCACTGTCTGAATTCAGCAGAAGCAGAAAGTAAAAGGTCAGATGATGAGTTAAGTGCAGTTTCAACAGAATCCTGAATAACACCGATGATGAAGCCGATTCCGACAACCTGCATTGCAACATCGTTAGGAATGCCGAATAATGAGCATGCCATAGGTATAAGCAAGAGTGAGCCGCCGGCAACACCAGAAGCACCGCAAGCAGAAAGCGCTGCAAGAATACTTAAAAGAATTGCACTTGGGATATCAACAGTAATACCTAAAGTATTGGCTGCGGCAAGTGTCATAACAGTAATCGTGATAGCGGCACCGTCCATGTTAATAGTTGCGCCGAGAGGGATAGTAACAGAATAAGTATCTCTGTCAAGCCCCATATCTTCACATTCCTTCATATTAATAGGAATATTAGCAGCAGAGCTTCTTGTGAAAAATGCAGTGAGAGCACTTTTCTTTAAACATCTGAATATAAGTGGATAAGGGTTCTTATGTGTACACCAGAAAACAAGTATCGGGTTGGTAACAAAATAAATAAACAGCATAGTACCAACGAGAAGCATAAGAAGCTTTCCATATTCCTTAAATACTGACATACCATTGTTTGACACAGTATCAAATACAAGTCCCATAATACCAAATGGAGCAAAGTTAATAATCCAGGTAACAACCTTGGAAAGACCATTAGATATATCTACAAGCATATCCTTAGTAGAATCCTTGGCATGTCTACATGCAATACCGATAACAACAGCCCATGCAAGAATACCTACATAATTGGCTTTAGTAAGTGAAGTTATGGGATTTTCAACAATGTTCATGAGCAGGGAGTTAAATACATCACCAATACTGCCAGGTGATGACATTTCCTGTGCACCTTCTGCTAATGTAAGAGTTACAGGAAATAATTTGCTTGTAAATACTGCGATTACAGAGGCAAGAATGGTACTGAACATGTACAGAATAATTACGGTTTTAATAACGCCGCCGTGGCTTTTTCCTGAGTGGCATAAAGAACTTATGACAAGCACGAAAACAAGCAGTGGTGCGATAGCCTTAAGTGCGCCAACGAAAACGCTTCCGAAAAGAGCAATGCCGGAAGCCTTTGGAACGAGCAGGCCAAGAATAATACCAAGTGTCAGTCCTCCAATAATTCTTTTAATGAGACTAATACTAATCCATTTGTCTAATAATTTTTTCATATCTAACAGATTCTCCTATGCAAAACTTTTTCTATTATAAACTTACAGAATTTATTTGACAACTAATACTGTAAAGGATAAAAAATATATTGTAAAATATAAAGCAATTACTATATTAAGAGAGAAAATGTCATGAAGAGAATCTATAATTATTTAAAGAAAGATGCAGTGCTTACAATAAGCTGGGTGCTTGCAATCATTTCAATGCTTTTTATAAAACCAGATAAAGCGTATGCCGGTTACATAGACTGGCGTTCACTTGGGATATTGTGGAGTCTGATGATAATAACAAAAGGCTATATGCAGAACGGAATTTTTGAAAAAATCGGACATGCCCTTCTTGCAAGAACACGAAAAATGTGGCAGCTTATTGCAGTCCTTGTAGGACTGAATTTCTTTAGCAGCATGATTATAACAAATGATGTGTCGCTTATAACATTTGTCCCATTTGCAATAATGATGCTTAAGCAGTGTGGCAGGCAGGAACTTATGATACCTGTAGTTGTATTGCAGACGATAGCTGCGAATCTTGGAAGTATGCTGACACCGATTGGCAATCCGCAGAATCTGTATCTGTATGGACTGGCTGGAACAGGAATCGGAGAATTCATAATGTGGCTGCTGCCATACACAATAGCTTCAGCCCTACTTCTGGTTATATCAATCCTTCTTATAAAGAATAAGAACGAAATAATATGTATAGAAGATACAGACAGCGAAGCTGCACATAATACATCCGTGCCACGAGTCATGGCCTACAGTGTATTATTTGTTCTGGCACTTTTAGTCGTCGCAAGAGTGCTGACATGGTATATACTTGCAGCAGCCGTTCTCATAACGGTATTACTGCTGGAGAAAAATGTGCTTGCGAAGGCAGATTATGCACTGCTATTAACATTTATCGGCTTCTTCATATTCACAGGCAATATGGGAAGGGTTGAACCTGTGGCACATTTCCTTGCAGGAATCGTGAATAGCCGGGAGCTGGAAGTAGGAATAATAACAAGCCAGTGCATAAGCAATGTTCCGGCGGCACTGCTGTTATCAGGATTTACAGACAATATAAAGAACCTCTCAATAGGGGTGAACATCGGAGGTCTCGGTACGCTTATAGCGTCAATGGCGAGCTCATATCGTACAAGCTGTATGCCAATGAAGTGCCAGAGAAAAAGGGAAAATATTTTGCCGTATTTACAGTTTACAATATAATATTTCTAGTGGTGCTGTATGTGTTTACGAAATTGATATAACATATGGAAAATCTTACATAAAACAGGAGGGGAAGAAATGTATGGATGTCCAGGTTGTGGAGCCGAGTTAAAATACGATATAAAAACAGGTAAATTGCGGTGTTCACGATGCGGTAATAAATATGATGTACAGGCAATAAAAAAGGACAAAGATGCTGAAAGTTCTCTATATGAAATAAATGAATATGTATGTCCGTCCTGTGGTGGAAGAATATATACGGCAGATAATACGATAGCGGGATTTTGCAGCTATTGTGGTGCATCTGCAATTTTACAGCAGAGAACGGAAACAATAGATGCGCCGAAATCAATAGTCCCTTTTAAAGTTGAAAAGCGTGTATGTAAGACAAAATTCAAGAATTTTGCAAAAAAGAATATGTATGTACCTGATGAATATAAGACAGCGGACGGAATCAATGAATTCAGAGGAATATATCTGCCATATCATAGTTATGATGCGGAGGTTGCCGGTGTTTATGATGCATATGGCAGTACAGAGACAACCAAAAAGAAAAAGAAGAAAATATATACAACAAAAAAATACTGGAAAATACACGCGCCAGTTCATGGTTATGTAAAAGGTATTACACATGATGCCTCGGGATTATTCCGGGATGATTTAAGCGAGGCGGTAAATGATGCAACTGATTCAAAGGCAGTAGTGGATTTCAGACCAGGTTATCTGTGCGGATTTTACGCAGATATGTCGGATGTGCCAGCTTCAGAATATGAGAATTATGCATATGTCAATTCGAAAGAATACATAAATAATCAGATTAAATGCAAAGTCGGAAGCAACATGTACATAAATAAGACAGAACAGGAGCCACAGATTAAGATATCCTGTAAAGAGGACATTTTAAAACCGGTATGGTTTATGTCTTATCAGAACAGAAACAGGGTAGCATATGCTGTTATTAATGGACATACAGGGAAAATGAATTGTGATCTGCCGGTAGATTTTAAGAAGTTTTTTGGTGTGTCAGCAATCATATCAGCCATTTTATTTATAATTCTTATGTGCTTTCAGAGTGTCATGTTTACAGCAAAGACAATGATAGGCAAAGACAATGATAGGAATAGCAGCAGTATTTAATCTTATAGCAGGTTTATTTTACGATGCCAACATAAGAAAAATGTATGACAGGGAAATAAAAAGAACTTATAAATTGAAAAAATCGGACATATCAAAATTAGTTGCAATTACAGTTGGAGCATTTATGCTCATGTACTTTATTATAAGTTTTGTTATAACAGTTAATTCTGAATACAGGGAAAGCAGCAAGTGGGTTAAAGCTGTAATATGTGCAGTAACATTTGTAATGCAGGTGATTATGATTATTAAGAACTATCATAAATATGAGGCACTTAAGAAGAATAATACAGTGCCATCACCGGTTTTTGTGCTTTCAGTTATAATTAACATAATCATTATGGCAGTCGCAGTTATTAATCCTGTGCATGATATATGGTATTATGTCGCGACAGCCATGGCATTGGCATCAGAAGTAATTGTGGTGATTGGAATGATAAGAGATTATAATTACAGCTGTACAAGACCATTGCCGCAGTTTAAAGAATACAAAGGAGGACAGGAAAACATTGAGATATCTTAAAAAATTTCTGACGGTAATTATAATTTTCTGTTCCTTTATTATATGCGGCATATCTGGCACACAGCAGGTAAGCGCCAGTGAAAGTGGTAAAACTGACACCAGTTATACAATAATATATGATGATAGTGCTTATCTGATAAAAGATACTGATAAGCCGCAGTTGTATGATGTTATGGAAAGCATATCCAAGGATACAAATGTTATATTTTATACAACAGATTCAACAGAATATGGAAGGAACACAGCTGATATCTGTCAGAATTATTGTGCAGAACATTTTGGCAGTTCAAAGACTGCACCAGTAATAATGTTTACAATAGACATGTATAACAGAGAAATATATATGTACTGTACAGGCAGTACGCGTAAAATAGTCCGGAATGCAGAAGCTAATTCAATAACAGATAATGTCTATAAAAGTGCTACAGCAGGAGATTATGGCAAATGCGCAATAAATGCATTTACACAGGCAGAAAATTGCCTTGCAGGTGGTAAAGTCAAAAGACCAATGCAGATTATTAATAATGTGTTACTGGCTATGCTGCTCGGAGTAACTGCTAATTTTACAGTTCTTAAAATATCAAGAGCAAGTAGAAAATCAGCAGATAGATGTGGAGAAATGGTTGGAATAGCGAACAATTCATTTGTTAGTGTAAAGGTCAGCAAGGAACTGATAAAGGAACATACTACGGTAAGGAGGGAGTCATCTGATTACAGTGGTGGCTCTGGCGATTATTCGGGTTCTGGAGGGGGTTCGTCTGACGGAGGTGGAAGTTCCGGCGGAGGACATAGCTTTTAAATGACTCTATAAAAATAATGGGGAGATAAATATGGATTCAATTAATATGTGCTACGAAATGTGTGATTATATAGAGCAGAATGGCATTGTGAAGCTGGCAGGAAATACAAGGCTTCGCGACAATCTTAAGAAGGAGTTTCTGCATTTTCTCATATACATATCAATGACAGATGGAAGATATGGTGAGGAAGAGAAAGCATTTATAAAGAAAAAACTGGGGTTCGATGTAAGTGCGTCAATGGCGGCTGATATCAAGAACCGCAACATGCTTGGCGCGGGCTATATTACAAGAGTGCCGGAGACATTTAAATATTTCATATTAGCCAATGCCGGTCACAAGATTAAGAACGACAGATACGACAACAAAGAGGCGCGGACGCTGGCAGAAAGCTACAGAAAGCTCGGACAGGAATATCTGGCTGCGAATACTGAAAGCACCGAGGTCGAGATAAATGTTTTATCATCATACTGTGTGATGCTAGACGAGAATCTTAAAGCCTATGGCCTGCTTCGTCCTGATTACAAGAGTGCGACAATACAGGCAGAGACAGAAGATGACGAAAAGCCGGATGCTGATGAACTAATTGCAGAACTTAATTCACTGACGGGACTTACTGCAGTTAAAGAAGATGTCAATGCACTTATTAATCTTCTTAAAGTTCAGAAAATGCGTGAGCAGATGGGAATGAAGCAGACAAGCGTCAACAAACACCTTGTATTCATGGGAAATCCAGGAACAGGAAAGACGACAGTTGCAAGACTGCTTGCCAGAATATATAAGGCAATAGGGGCAATCTCAAAAGGACATCTTGTGGAAGTAGACCGTTCAGGACTTGTGTGTGGTTACATAGGTCAGACAGCGACGAAGACTGCAGAGGTAATAGAATCAGCACTTGGAGGAGTCCTGTTCATAGATGAAGCATACACACTTACTAATGGAAAAGGTCAGGGAGACTTCGGACAGGAAGCCGTAGATACATTATTAAAAGGAATGGAAGACCACAGAGATGATTTAGTTGTAATAGTGGCAGGTTATACAGAACTGATGGAGGAATTCTTAGATTCCAATCCGGGACTGCGTTCAAGATTTAATAAATTCATTAACTTCGAGGATTACACAGCCGAGGAAGAGGTTGAGATACTTATAAACAACTGCAAGAAACAGGAATACATGCTTTCCCGTGATGCACTTGAGGAAGCAAGAAGATTCTTTACAGACCGGGTAGCCGATAAGCCAGAAGGCTATGCTAACGCAAGAGATGTAAGAAACTATCTCGAAAAAGCCATATCCAATCAGGCAACAAGGATAGTCGGACTTAAGGATGTGGATAAGAATATACTGGCGATGCTTGAGAAAGAGGATTTAGTGGGGATAGAGTTGTGACATACGGGAGGTTGTGGCAGACGGACGCGGCGGGCGGGTGGATAGTGTCATTTTCAGACACGCTCTCGCTCGGTGGAAAACGCAGCTGTACTAAATTCGCTGGTTAGCCGCATAAAATGCGGCTCCCAGCTCATTAAGTGCAGGCGTTTTCCAACGGTCTGAAACTAACACTATCCACCCGCCACCGCTTACTCCGCAAGCGTCTCCAGATGTCGCTCGCCGCTCCAGATGTCGCAGGCTCATCTGGAGAGGGAGTGGACTTTAGCGTGTAGGGAAGGCACAAGGAAGTCCAAAAAGGAAGCCGAAGCGTGGCAGATTGGATGTTGAAGCGGGGAGAAGGTGAGATGAAGTCCAAAAGGGAAGCCGAAGCGTGGCAGATTGGACGTTGAAGCGGGGAGAGGGCGTGATGAAGTCCAAAAGGGAAGCTGAAGCGTGGCGGATTGGATGTTGAAGCGGGGAGAAGGCATGATGAAGTCCAAAAAGGCAGGAGAGGAGAAATATAATGGGAACAGTATATTTTACCCGACATGGACAGACTGTCTGGAATGTCGAGAACAAGATATGTGGTGCAACAGATTCACCACTCACAGATTTAGGCCATGAACAGGCAATAGAGTTAGGAAAGAAGATACTTGCAGAAGGAATACAGATAGATGAAATCCTGTATTCGCCACTTATAAGAGCGAAAGCTACAGCACTTCATGTATCTGAGATTACAGGAATACCAGCGCGCGAAGAGATAAGACTTAAGGAACAGAATTTCGGTAAATACGAATCAACACCAAGAGATGGAGAAGAATTTGCAAAAGCCAAATGCAACTTTATATGTAGTTTTGATGGAGGAGAGACAATGCTTCATCTTGCACAGCGTATATATAATCTGCTTGATGATATAAAGGCACAGCCTGATAAAACATACCTTTTGGTTGCACATAATGGAATTGCAAGAATGGTAAAGTCATATTTTGAAGATATGGGAAATGAAGAATTTTCAGCATTCAAGATAAAGAATTGTGAGATATTGAAGTTCGAGTTGTGACATACGGGAGGTGGTGGCAGACGGACGCTGTGGGTGGGGGATAGTGTCATTTTCAGACACGCTCCCGCTCGGAGGAAAACGCAACTGTACTAAATTCGCTGGTTAGCCGCATAAAATGCGGCTCCCAGCTCATTAAGTGCAGGCGTTTTCCAACGGTCTGAAACTAACACTATCCACCCGCCCGCCGCTTATGTTGTCCCCCCTCCCAGATGTCGCAGGCTAATCGGGGAACTTCCGGCGGGGTGTGTGACCGGGACTGGTGTTGAATGAAGACATATCTTAAAATTTTCGCAGACACAGGTAAGCAAAGCGATACCGTCAGGGGTTAGTTTCGGGATTGTAAGAGATGTGGTAGAAAGCCAGCCGTGTTAATTGATATATTTCCCGGAGCAGACCGTAGAAAAACATCGGCACTTAGCGAACTGTGGGGAGCCGCGATAAGCGGCCAAACCCACAGCGAGCTTAGTACCGCTATGTTTTTCTCCGAGCGGGAGCGTGTCTGCAGAGGGAAATATGCCAATTAACACGGCGTCCGTTCTCCCTTCCCCCTCTCATAATCACCAAAACTAAAACACAATACCCCTAGACCGCATCATTTCTTTGAGCTATAATCAAACCCGGCTGGGAAAGCTAATGAATTGTATATGGAAAGAAAGGCAGTAATATGTTTAACAAATCATACATTAAAAAGGCTGCAGCGATAGCAGCAGTAATACTTGCGGCAACAGCACTTCCGGTTAATATGGCAAATGCAGATACACAGACAACAGGAAGCACTGTAACAGGAAGTATAGCAAATCAGACAACATCAGAATACAAAGAAATCCGCACAGCGTCAGAACTTGTGGAGGCAGCAAAGACAGCTACAGGTAATTATAAGCTGATGACAGACGTTGATATGACTGGAATTGAGTGGACACCATGGGATTTTTCTGGCACATTTGACGGCAACGGACACAGCATACTTAACCTGTCAGTAAAGACGGTAAGTAAGCATACAATGATGACATATGACGGTAACAGAAAAGCGTATGAAACATATGGAGCCGGCTTTTTTGGTGTTCTTAAGGATTCGAAAGTAACAGGTCTTAACATATACGGTGCAAGAGTTGAAGTAACTACAACAGAACCGTGCTTTGCAGCACCAGTGGCAGGTCTTGCTGATAACAGCGATATATCAGACTGTATAATTAATGATACATATGTGTCACTAACAGATTCAGCTAAGATGTGGGGAACAGGCGGAATTGCCGGATTTGGAAGCGGTAATCTTGATAACATCACTACGGATGTAACACTCATATGCGTTGATACAGATGCAGCGGTAAGGGACGAGCAGTTCATGGGCGGTGCATATGCGGCAGGTTTCTTTAATATAAGAAATTGTTCTATAACAATAGACGGATATGATTCAGACCACGGATATGTGCATGATGGCGGACTTGTAGGAATGTACATGGTATATCCATTGGAGTTGTCAAAGACATATCAGGGCGAAGTGCTTAACAATAAAGTTAAGGGAATGATAACATTTTTCGAGGACAATACAGACCGACGTGCATACTGTCAGGCCAATATGGGCGAGGTTATGAACTGGACATATGCATATTCAGGTTTCACATCAGATTTCAAGAGAAATGAGACATATGATTATTCAGTTACACATCTTCCTGAAATGTGCAGCAATCCTTCATACTCTGACACAGTAACAGAGGCAACAGCAGCGGATTTCGGCTATACAACACATAAATGTAACACATGTGGTTATACATATTCAGATAAATACACAATACATGAGCATAAGGTTGACAATTACAGTGTTGTAAAGGAAGCTACGGGAACAGACAAGAAAGACGGAATAGAGGCAGGAACATGCAGCCTGTGTAACCAGACCGTTTACAGGGAATATGCTGCAAATGTGGTAACAGACGATAATGAACAGACAGCAGGTAATAAAGCATCAGATTCACAGAGTAAAAAAGGACTTAGTGAAAGTACTGCAGTATTTACAATAATTGTAGTAGTGATAGTTGCGATAATAATCGTAACAGTAGTCATTATGGTACAGAACAATAAGAAAAAAAGAAGACATAACAGAAAAAGAAGACGCAGATAGAAGGGAGCAGTTATGGAAGAGAACACATTTATAAATGTATCAAAAGATATGATGTCATTCATAGAGAAGAGTCCAAGTGCATTTCATGTGACGGCAAATTTTATGGATTTGCTGGACGACGCCGGATTTGTACGCCTTAATGAGAGGGACAGATGGCATCTTATATCGGGTGGCAAATACTATGTAACAAGAAATGATTCTTCCATAATAGCTTTCAGAATGCCGGCGGCAGAGGGCTTTATCAATTATCAGATTGCAGCCGCACACAGTGATTCACCGTCATTTAAGGTAAAAGAGAATCCTGAGCTGACACTGGACAAGAATTACGTTTCGTTAAATGTGGAAAAATACGGCGGCATGCTTATGGCACCGTGGTTTGACCGGCCTCTTTCGGTTGCTGGAAGGGCAATAGTAAGAGAAGGTGCAGTATTAAAGCCTGTCCTTGTAAATGTAGACAGGGATTTATGCATAATACCAAATCTTGCAATTCACATGAACAGGGAAGCCAACACAGGGCTTAATTATAATGCACAGAAGGATATGATACCGCTTATAGGAGAGGCAGAATCCAAAGGGCTTTTTGACAGCATAATAGCAGACGCTGCACAGACAGATAAAGAGTCAGTGATAAGCAGTGATCTGTTTCTGTACAACAGACAGGCAGGGACTATATGGGGTGCGGATAATGAATTTATATCAGCACCAAGACTTGATGATGTGATGTGTGCATATTCATGCATGAATGCGCTTATAGACAGTGATGAGAGCAACCAGGAAAGCGTTGCGGTATGTGCGGTATTTGACAATGAAGAGGTTGGCAGCAGCACCAAGCAGGGAGCAGATTCAACATTTTTATCAGATGTGCTTATGCGTATAGCTGCGTGTGTCGGCAAGGATAATGAGGATTATATAAGGGCGTGTGCAGGTTCTTTCATGCTTTCAGCGGACAATGCGCATGCGGTTCATCCTAATTATCAGGAAAAAGCTGATCCGACTAACAGACCCCATATGAACAAAGGTATAGTCATCAAATACAATGCCAACCAGAAATACACAACAGATGCAGTTTCTGCGGCAATATTTAAAGAAATATGTACAAGAGCGGGAGTTCCGACACAGGAATTTGCTAACCGTTCAGATATTCCGGGTGGTTCAACACTTGGAAATATAGCTAACTGCCATGTGTCAATGAACACAGTAGATATCGGGCTTGCGCAGCTTGCAATGCACTCACCTTACGAGACAGCAGGAATTATGGACACAGAATACATGATAAAGGCAGTAAAAGAATTTTTCGAGACAGCCATTGTGACTAACAGCAACGGCACATTTACATTAGAATAACAGAAAGATACAGTATATGAGCAATACTATATATATGGCCCCGATGGAGGGGCTTACAGATTTTACATACCGTAACGCCTACGAGAAAACATTTGGAAAAGGCAGAATTACAAAATATTTTACACCGTTTATCTCACCTAATAAGTCAGAGAATTTTCTTGCAAGAGAGATAAGGGACATAGACCGCGGGCATAATAAGGATACATATACGGTTGCACAGGTCATGACTAATGAAGCTAAGGATTTTATATGGACAGCAAAAATGCTTTATGAAAAATACGGCTACAGCGAGATTAATCTTAATGCCGGCTGTCCGTCAGGCACAGTTGTTTCAAAGGATAAAGGCTCAGGAATGCTTCGCGACCCAGAAAAGCTCGACCGTTTTCTTGATGAGGTGTTTGAGGATGCATTTATAAGAGAGAATATTAAGGTTTCGGTCAAGACACGAATCGGTGTTGAAGATGATGACAGTTTTCCACAGATAATGGAGGTGTATAATTCTTATCCTCTTGAGGAACTTATTGTTCATCCGAGAGTTCGTACAGATTACTACAGAAATGAGCTGCATCTTGACGCTTTCCGATACGCAGTGGATAACAGCAGGAATAAATTAGTGCTTAACGGAGATATATTTACAAGGAAGAATTTCCTTGAGATGAAGCAGATGTTCCCGGAGGTTGATACATTTATGCTTGGAAGAGGGCTTATCGCAGACCCCGGACTGATTAATGTATTAACAGATGATAATCCTGAGGCGATGGTGCGAGACCTTAATGCAGATAAGAAGCTGATGAAAGAGCTTCACGACCTTGTATACGCAGCCCGCACAGCCATAATGCCGGGTGACACACATGCCATACACCGAATGAAAGAAATGTGGTGTTATATGGAATATGTGTTTGATGATTGCAAAAAAGAAATCAAGGCAATCAAGAAATCCCAGAGAATGGCTGATTACAAGGCTGCAGTTGATGTGTTCTTCAACAAGGCAGTACTTGTTGAAAGAAAAATATAATATTTTCAAAAAAATTCTGAGCCACAACCTTGACGGCTTGTGACTCAGAATTATAGTAAGTGGCAGACAGTATCGAATCAGATACTGTCTGTTTTCTTTTTCTGCTGGTGTCCTGTCATAAAGGCAAGTACCTGTCTTGGCAGGAATCTGCTGCCAAAAACTCCGGCTTTCATTGTAAATGTTGGAACAATGGTAAGTTTTCCTGTAAACATTTTACAGAGTGCATAATAAGCACAGTAGTCAGCAGGAATTCCTGATAATGCGAATTTCACATTGGCAACATTGTTGAAGTTGGTATCAACAGGGCCGGGACAGAGCATGCTTATGTGTACATTGCTCTTTAAATCGCGCAGTTCCCCGTGGATTGCGGTAGTGAGGCTTGTTACATAAGCCTTGGTTGCATAATAGGTAGACATATATGGTCCGCCGGGAAGCAGTCCGGCACTTGACGCCACATTCATGATGTAGCCCCTGTCACGCCTTATAAATCCGGGAAGTACTGCCTTTGTAAGTATATGCACAGCCTTAATATTGACATTAATCATGTTGATGTCATTCTTTAATTTTGTTTCAGCAAATGCGCCAAGCTCCCCGAATCCAGCATTATTAATCATAATATCAAGTGGAAATCTGCGAAGCATCTTTCCAAGTTCAACACAGGATTTCTCATCAGACAGATCACATGTGATACATTTGCACCTGACAGCTACATTATTAGCAATTTCATGAAGCGCCGCTGAGTTTCTTCCAACAAGAATCAGGTCATATTCAAGGTCTGAAAGCAGATATGCAAATTCTTTTCCGATGCCGGAAGATGCTCCGGTAATACAAGCAAGTTTCATAAGAAGACTCCTTTCTTTTCGCAGGCAAGTGAATGGTGTAGTTATTTCGAAAACGATGTACTGGTTTTCATGTCTTTGTCTTTAGGCTATCAATACATTTTTTCTGTTTTCTGATTTAACAGACATTTATCTGTGAAATACTTTCCACAGCATTGTCACAGAATATTGACAAAAACCTATAAGAAGATATTAATTCTTTTGTTTATAGGCAGAAATAGTATGATTCCTGTTCATAAAGTGCAGATTTCATTGTAAATACCTATAGATGACATAAAACTGTGTTGTCCTTATAGGAAATGTATAACAGCATTATAGCAGATTCATCCAATATATGCTACAAAACCAGAGCCGGCCCCCAGTCACAATATAACATTGACACACCTCCCCCGCCGGGCTTAAAATTGTTCTTTAGATAAAGCCTGCTAAAGAGGCGTTCATAATGTAGTGTTATACAGGGAGGAATTGATGACAATTAAGAATGAAACAGCATTTACAAAGGAATGCATGGAAGGCACCATGCGTGCCAGTAATTTTGATAACAGCAGATATAAGACTTTCAAGCTTGCTTATAATCTGTTCGGACTTATATTTGGAATGATGATGATAAGAGAGATTGTTCTTAAAATGACAGGAAATGAGCAGGCAGACACATTTATGATAGTGCTGTTTGGATTGGTTGCAGTAGTATTCCTGTATATAGGAATGATTGGAATGGATAAGAGCAATAAGAAGAAATTCCATAATATATATGGAAAGATGGTAGGAATTAAATTCTCATATGAGATAGATGCAGAGAATATTATTATTACAGACGAAGAAAACGACAGTGACACATTCAGCTGGGATGATGTTGTAAAATGGAATCAGGATACAGACAATATATATCTGTTTGTCGGAGATGATAACTGTCTTGTTGTAAGCAAGAAAGGCTTTACTGCGGGAAGTGCCGATGATTTAAGGCAGCTTGCAGATGCTGTAATCGGCATGAGAAATGAGGCAGGAAACGAACCGCAGGAAAAACAGGAGATTAAGACAGAAGAAGCCGGTGAAGACAAGATTGAACAGAAACAACAGTAAATTGACAAACACCAGTATTAGCAGATATAATATCTTCATCTGCGTTTTTAGCTATGCGGGAAATAATCAGGAGGAGGAAAGCCATGAACAATCAGGAAATGATGGAACTTTCAACAGTAGATAAGAGCGATTTTGAGGAACTTGTAAAAGAGTGTACAGCCTCAGGTATAATCGATCAGAATCTGTATACAGAGTATGATGTAAAGAGAGGTCTTCGTGACAGCAATGGTAACGGCGTACTTACAGGTCTCACAGAGATATCAGATGTATTAGGTAACCAGAGTGTTCACGGAAGAAAGATACCTGTAGACGGAGAATTATATTTTCAGGGATATAATGTTGAGGAGCTTATCAAGAGAAGCAGCCTTGACAGATTCAGATTTGAGGAAGCAACATATCTTCTGTTATTCGGAGTACTTCCAGACAAGGATCAGTTAGACAGATTCATAAGAATCTTAACAGATCTTCAGGAACTTTCAGGAGCATTCATCAGAGATGTTATTATGAAAGCTACAAGTACTAATCTTATGAATTCGCTTATGAAGAGTATCTTAAGTCTTTATTCATATGATGAGAAGCCGGATGATATTTCAATTCCTAATGTATTAAGACAGAGTCTTCAGCTTATAGCCAAGATGCCTCTTCTTTCAGTATATGCTTATCAGTCATACAGACATTTTAAGCTTGATGGAACACTTATGATAAAAAACCCTAAGAAGGGTTATTCAACAGCCGAGAATATCCTCTATATGTTAAGAGATGACGGAGACTTTACAGAACTTGAAGCAAAGGTACTTGATATTTGTCTTGTTCTTCATGCAGAGCATGGTGGTGGTAATAACTCAACATTTACAACTCATGTTGTTACTTCATCAGGAACAGATACATATTCAGCAATAGCTCATCAATCGCATCCCTTAAAGGACCTAAGCATGGTGGTGCTAACTTAAAGGTTCAGGAAATGTTTACAGATATTAAGGCACATTGCAGCGATTGGGACAATAAAGATGAGATATGTACATATCTTAACAAGATCCTTGACAAAGAAGCATTTGATCATGCAGGACTTATCTATGGTATGGGTCATGCGGTATATACTAACTCAGATCCTAGAGCAGTTATTCTTAAGAAATTTGCAAAACAGCTTTCAGAAGAGAAGGGAATGCAGAAAGAATTTGCATTATATGAGCTTGTTGAGAGCGAGGCAGGACAGCTTATCATGAACAAGAGAAAAATGTTTAAGCCAGTCTGTGCCAACGTTGATTTCTATAGTGGATTTGTATACACAATGCTTGGTATTCCAGAAGAAATGTTTACACCAATGTTTGCAACTTCGAGAATTTCAGGTTGGTGTGCACACAGACTTGAGGAACTTGTTAATGCAGGCAAGATTATCCGTCCTGCATACAAATATGTTGGACATCACAGACATATGTTGATATGGACGAGAGATAATTACGTTTAATGGAGTAGTAAAATTATGTCACAGTACAAGGTTAAGAAGCTGGACCACCCGATTCACTGTACAGTTGAAGTGCCTGGTTCAAAGAGTATTACTAACAGAGCGCTGCTTATGGCAGCTTTATCACAGGGTGAATGTACCCTTAAAGGAGTTTTATTCAGTGACGATTCAAGACATTTTCTTTTAAGTCTTATCGCACTTGGATATATTATCGAAGTAAACGAAGTTGAACGATATGTTATCATTCATGGACATGGAAGAGACATTCCTAAGAAGAGGGCAACAATCAATGTGGGAAGTGCCGGAACAGCAGCAAGATTCCTTACAGCCATGCTTGCATTATCAGATGGTGAGTACACAATTGAAGCTTCAGAACAGATGAAGAAAAGACCAATGCTTCCTCTTTTTGAAGCATTACAGAGCATGGGAGCAGAGTTTGAGTTTCTTGAGAAAGACGGACATCTTCCGGTAAATGTAAAGGGTGCGGCATATGGTGGAAAGAAACCACAGAATCATGTATCAATAAGTATAAGTGAAAGTACACAGTTCTTAAGCGCACTTATGATGACATCTCCTATGCTTGAAGAAGGAATACATGTTCATATTACAAGTAATAAAACAGAAGGTTCATATGTGCGTATAACAGCTAAGATGATGGAACAGTTTGGCTGTGTGGTAGACCATAAAGGGGCAGAGTATGTAGTTCCTGCGGGTTCAGGTTACTATCCACAGACATATTATATTGAACCGGATGTTTCAGCAGCATGCTACTTCTATGCAGCAGCAGCACTTACAGGTGGAACAGCTATCGTTAAGGGAGTACATTCTAACTCAATGCAGGGTGACCTTAAGTTCATAGATGTGCTTAAGCAGATGGGCTGTGCTGTGACAGAGGAACGCGAGGGTATATGTGTCAGCGGACCTAAGGATGGAGAATATTGCGGTGTGGATGTTGATATGAATGATTTCTCAGACCAGTCAATGACACTTGCGGCTATTGCTCCATTTGCAAAGACTACTACAGTTATCAAGAATATTGAGCATATCAGATTGCAGGAATCAGACAGGATCGAGGCTATGGTCAACGAGCTTAACAACCTTGGCGTTGATGTCAAGGAAGGAAGAGACCGTATCGAGATATCTCCAGGTAAGGTAAAGCCGGGAGTTGTTGATACCTACAATGACCACAGAATGGCAATGTCTTTCGCACTTATAGGACTGCGTGTTGACGGCATAATTATAGATAATTATGAGTGCTGTTGTAAGACATTTGAGAACTATTTTGAAGTACTTGAAAAGGCATGTGCACAATGAGAATACTTTTATACAGATGGAAGGTGTTCAATCAGGATGATGTAAAGTCTGCGATTGAATATTTCGGACATGAAGTACATGATTACACAGAAACAGTAATAGACAAGGATGATGAGACCGGCTTTAAGCTCCGTGACTATGCGGAGCTTAGGCAGGTCTTTTCTGCATACGACTGTGTTTTTTCACTTAATTATTTTCCACATGTATCGGATTTATGTGAAGAGCTTGGAAAAAAATATATTGCATGGACGGTAGATAGTCCGCTTATATCACTTTATCATCAGTCTTTATTTAACAAATGTAACTATATATTTATATTTGACAGATTTTATTGTGAGGAACTAAAAAATCTTGGGGCAGAACATGTGTGGTATCTTCCGCTTGCTGTAAACTGTTCCCGTGTTGGTAAGATAACAGGTTCGCTTACTGCTGATGAACGGAACAAATGGCACAGTGAAGTATCATTTGTCGGTGGAATGTATCACAGAAATTCATATGATGGAATAAAGGATAAGATGCCGGAATATTT
Source organism: Eubacterium sp. AF22-9 (assembly GCA_003458705.1). Classification (GTDB taxonomy): domain Bacteria; phylum Bacillota; class Clostridia; order Lachnospirales; family Lachnospiraceae; genus Lachnospira. The sequence continues at coordinate 28,544 of QRVH01000023.1, forward strand.
AAGAGGATATTTTGATGCGGCAATGGCGGCACAGATGGAAATCTATGGTGACAGTATATTCGATAAGGTGCTTACAGTTGATATACTTGAAAAGTTATGTGAGCTTATAGATTTTAAGCAGGATGAGAGAGCATTTTCAGATATTGCACTTGTGTTTTCATCAACATTTTTAGGCTTTAAACTCGCTAATATAGAGAGGGTGCAGATACTTAACAAACTTGCAAAGCATTTTCCAACAGACCTCTATACGGATGATCCGGATAAGGAGCTTATAGGAGTTAATCTTAAGGGTGCAGTTAATTATATGACAGATATGCCAAAGGTGTTTAATTGCAGCAGGATTAATATTAATCCGGTAATGCGCAATATCCGTACAGGGATTCCGCTTCGTGCGTGGGATATTGTGGGTGCAGGCGGATTTCTTATGACGAGTTTCCAGCTTGAATATATGGACTTTTTCGAGAATGGGAAAGATTATGTGTACTATGACAGCCATGATGACCTGTTAAGAAAGACGGAATATTATCTTAATCATGAGGACGAGCGTGCGCAGATTGCAAAAAACGGACATGAAAAAGCGTTAAAATTCCATTCATATGAAAAAAGGATGGAATTCATATTTGATAAATGTGGCATGTTAAAGCATTAAAGTTCATTTTTAGCAGTTTACTATATTGAAATGTGCATATATGACCATTGTTGAAAATAAATATGTATGGTATGATAACAAAGGTTGGAAAAATCAGCCACATAATATTATAACTTTTACTTTCAGGAGGGAAAAGAAATGAGTTTTTGTAAGTATTGCGGAAGACAGTTACAGGACGGAGAAGTCTGTACATGTCAGCAGCAGACATATCAGCAGACACAGCAGGGATTTAACCAGCAGGCAGCACAGCAGACATTTAACCAGCAGCAGACATATCAGCAGACACAGCAGGGATTTAATCAGCAGCAGGCTTCACAGCAGATGGACGCTGTTAAGAAGGCAGGAGCTAATGCAGCCCTTGATTATGTTAATGTATTGAAGGGATTGTTTACATCACCGGTAGAAACTGTATCAGCATTTGTTGCTAAAGCTAATGTTATTATGATTGCAATACTTATTGGCGGTCAGGCAATTATTAACATGCTTACAAGATTGTTTGATATGTTAATTGCTAACAGTAAGGCAAAGGTTACAACAGGAAGTAAAGAGCTTGACAGCTTACTTTCATCTTACTACAGCTCATATACTAATACCAAGCCATATCCAGCAGGCTCAATATTCAAGAACATGCTTCTTGAGATTCTTCTGGTAGCAGTAGCGGCAGCTGTAATTGCACTTGTAGTTATGCTTCTTGCAAAGGCATTTAACAAGGCTAATGTTACATATATGCAGGGCCTTGCAGTATATGCCATTACAGCAGTACTTGGTATACCAGCAGAGTTACTCAGCTGGGTAACAGGTCTTACATCAGTAGGATTCATTGACAGAATATCTTCATGCGTAACAGTATTTTCTAATGTAGCAGGATATGCATTTGTATACATAGCAATCCGTGCATTATGCAAGGATGAGAAGAAGATACCTCTAATAATGGCAATCTCATATGTTGCAGTTAATTTCCTTACATGGGTATTAAGACTTATGTTCTAATTAACAATTTGATAATTGATTATAATTAATGATTCCCGGCAGACCGGAAGTGTGAATACACAATGGTCTGCCGGGAATTTTTTATTATTTTTCAACTTTTTACAAATGTATTTCGTATATAAGTGTAAGAGAACTTATATCAAGGAGGTACTTATGGGGAGAAGAAAATGTTTAATTATTCCGGTCCTTATGGCAGGAATATTATTAATGGGAGGCTGCAGCAGACAGAGCATTGAAGATGTGAAGCGTTTTCAGGAGACAAGCAAAGCCGTAGAGAATCAGACCAATCAGACAGGAATTATTCAGGAGAACGAATCACGTGAGAACAAAGTTGATAATGTGTTTGCGGGAATGGTTTCAAGTAGTCCTAAATATGCTGAAAGATATTCAGATGTTGATATGGAGATTTATACAGGGAAACTGGTTACCAAATTTACATACAGTATAGGTGAAACAGCCATTGCTGAAAATGTTGATGAGTTATCCAAGCTGATGAGCGAGGAGGACATAGCTGAATATATAAAATATGATACTGAAACACCAGAAAAATTCAGTGCATATGACAAGATGATTAATGAAGATGGAACATTTGCAAATGATAGAAAAGGTATCAAGCAGGTTGCCCTGCTGATGAAGTTAAAGATTACTAATAATGGTGATGAAGATTTTCGGTTTCTGTCGAACGGATTCCGTTTGTATTGCTTCAGATATAACGAACAGGACGATGCAACATATTATTCAACCATAGAAAGCAGACAATCATATCTTAATATTCATGATGACCATGAAATATTCAGACATCATCTTACAATTAAGCCGGGAGAAACTAAAGAGGTTGTTGCAATGGAGGTCATTCCTTATGAATTTGTTACTTCTTACACAAGAACAACTGCTAATGTTGGAGGTCAATATATAGATACATATAAGGATATAACAACAGATGGTCTTACTATAGATTCGTTGTATACATGCTACAGTACAACTGATAAAGCATTTCCTGTTGGGTCTCCGATAGTAAAGCTTGATATAGACAAGTAGCCGGGAGGAAAACAGTATGAAGGTGATGATTAAGACAGAGCTCGAAAGGGCATTTAAAAGCTGGAGTCTGTGGCTGGCTCTTATAATTGGGATGGGGTTAAGCATAGCACAGATTATAACCAGGATTATACCGGCAGCCATGAATCCGCTGATGGGATATATGCCTGATAATGCCACACTTATGCCGATAAGTGCATTTCAGGTGTGGATAGGTAATGGAGTATCATTTGAATACAGTCTGTTTATAAGGCTGATTCCGATACTGGCGGCTATGCCGTATGCAGTTACATATCTGTCAGATATTAAAAGTGGAATTATTAAGAATTATGTAACGAGAACAGCTAAGTTTAATTATCTTGCTGCCAAATATATTGCAGTGTTTGTGACGGGAGGTGTGGTAGTGGTTATGCCATTGCTTATTAATTACCTGACTGCGATAACTATTCTTCCATCACTTGTGTGGCCGGTTGGTGTATTTGCAAGTTCTCCAAAAAGTATATGGTCAGCAATATTTTATACACATCCACACATTTATATGATTATGTATATGATTCTGCTTTTTGTGTGCGGAGGTCTTATGGCAACAATAGCACTTATTGTATCTAATATAGTTAATAACAGATTTGTGGCTATGCTTGCACCATATATTATTACTGAATTTGCAAATGCGATACTGCGCATGTCTGATAAGAAATGGCTGAGAGGTATTGCACCGACAAAGCTTTTTAATATGGCACAGACCAATACAGGAGCATCGTTCATAGTGTATATAGCAGTATTACTGATACTTGGAGTTGTTGTGTATTTTATAGGAGGGCTTAAGCATGAAACATACTAAAGGCAGATTCAGCATAAGAAAGCACCCGTTTATAATTACATTTATAATAATGGCAGTAATTGCTGTAGTAGTTGCAGTTGGATATATAGATGTGAATCACAGATTTCCAGAGCCGGAAGAAGAAATTGTAGAGAAGGATGAATGGGTACAGTATTCTGATGGGATAAAGATTACGGTTACAGGAATTGATTACTGCACTGAACGGGAAGTTAATGAAAAATACAGCGCCAGTGTTAAGGAACTGGGCAGGTTTAATTATATAGTTTTAAAGGTTAAAGTTCAGAATGAGTCACAGGATAAGTTTAATATGTTCAGTATTGTGACAGACTCTAATCTTGTTATATACCCGGATGGATATGAAAATCAGGGAATGGTATGTGAAGATAATGTATCTGTTGATAAAGGCGAGGTCAAAGACTTTACACTGGCATATGTCATTAGTAAAAATTATCTGAGTGAAAAGAAGCTGGATAAGCTCCTTCATGAAGATATATATCTGTGTTTTAAGGCTTATCCAGTAAGACAGGCGATTGTAATCAGGGGTATAGATGGATGAAGAAATTAAAATTATTATTTAATGTAAGCGAGGCTACACTTACGGCGGCTGTGTTTGTGTTAGTAACAGCGCTTGTACCGATGGATATAATTCTAAAACTTGTGAGTCAGTCCGTTATTAATGGAAATCCGTGCCTGTATGATGCACTTATCAGTGTGAATGTAAGTACAATGTGGAGATATGTTGTTCCATTTGTATTGTTTTATGTTCTTTATATTCAGAAATATGATTTGAACAGTGCAATAGTTATAAGAAGAAAGAATGTAAGAAATGTGTGGATTAATTCACAGATTAATATGGTTGTGGCAGCAGGATTTTTCTCTGCGTATATTACGGTGGTAACTTTAACAGCCGGGTATCTGATGACAGGAAAAGTATATAACTGGGATGAAAAATTCAGCAAGGCATTCATGGCAACAGGAGATATAGTACAGAACCGCCCATCACTGTGGCTTTTTATAATTGCATTTGTTATAGAAGCATTTGCAATACTGTATGTATCAGGCACGCTTATGATGATTATGTGGTGGCTTACTAATAACCAGTGGGCAGGTTTCCTTGCTGCCCTGGCTGTGAGCAGCTTTGAGAACATGGCGTATATGGGATTTCTTACATATTATTACAAGTTAAGAGGCAATATCTATATGAACGGTGTGCAGATATGGCGGAATATATTGTATCCGCTGATACTGTGTCTGGCTGTGTCACTGGTAACAACTGTTATTATCAGAAGAAAGGACTTTTTCAGATGAAAAATGTGATTTTTCAGATAAAATATGATTTCATTAATGGAATAGTGCATCAGTGGAAGAAATTTCTTCTAATTGCAGTGGTATATGCTGTTCTTATAACAGACTTTCTTGTGCGCTGTAAGACAAAACATTTTATGGGACAATACACATCATCGGATATCATATTATATATCTTTCGCGGGATGCGCTGGATTGTGGATGTACAGACAGATATTAATATTCCGACAGCATACATACTTCCTAATATTCTTATTGGCTTTGCAATAGGTAACTATCCATTCAAGGATATTAACGGTTATGGCGGAATGGTGCTTATGAGAGCAGGTAAGAAGCTGGTATGGTGGTTATCCAAATGTATATGGGCAGTGTTTACTGCATGTATCTGTTATGGAATCTTAATACTTGAGATAGCCGGTGTTTCGCTGGCAGGCGGAAGACTGAGCCTGCAGGTCAATAAACAGGTGTGTATCAGTATAGACGGTTACGACAAAACACTGATAAAGAATAATCCGAATCTTACAAGACTTACAGTGTATATGATTATTGTGGGGCTTCTCACAACAATTGCAATATGCCTTGTACAGATATGCGTTTCACAGATTATGGGACCGATTATCGGGTACATTGCTGTCGTAGTTATACTGATTATGGGAGTATTTTTCAGGTCATTCCTGTTTATAGGTAACGGCTTCATGGCGTTAAGAAATATTATGTATACACCTGAAGGCGGGAGCCTTACGCTGACGGTTATTGCAGATATTGTGCTGATAGTCGTTTCTGTAATTGCAGGATATGCTTCGTTTAGGCAAATGGATATATTAAAGAAAAGTGATTGGAGGGTGTAATTATGGTAATAAAACTTACAAATGTTTCAAAGGTTATAAAGAAGGCAAAGGTTCTTGATAATGTTAATCTGGAACTTACAAGCGGTAAAGTGTATGGCTTAAAGGGAAAGAATGGCTCAGGAAAGACAATGCTTATGAGGGTTATATGCGGTCTTATATCAGCAACAGAGGGAACTGTTGAGATAGATGGCAAGATTCTTGGAAAGGATATGACATTTCCGGACAGTGTCGGAGTGCTAATAGAGAATCCCGCATTTATCGGTAATTATACAGGTTTTAAGAATCTTAAGGTGCTTGCTTCAATCCAGAACAGAGTTGATGATGAACATATAAGAGAGGTAATACGTCAGGTGGGGCTTGACCCTGATGATAAGAGAACTTACAGGAAGTATTCTCTTGGTATGAAGCAGAAGCTTGGAATTGCTGCAGCATACATGGAGAATCCTGACCTTATCATACTTGATGAGCCTATCAACGCACTTGATGAAGCAGGAGCAAAGCAGGTTCATGAGATACTTGAGGAACAGAAGAAGAGAGGCGCACTTATCATAATTGCATGCCACGATAAGGAAGAACTTGAGATGCTCTCTGACGAGATAATTGAGATTAGTGAAGGAAGAATCATAGAAAAGTAAAGGAAAAGGGCAGTCATACAGGTGAGTGTGACCGCCCTTTGATATCTAAATGCTTAATTTACCGCTGAACACACCATCGTATTCAGTAAAATAACTCTCTTCAAACTTTCTCATCATAACTGTAACATAATCATCAATATAGCTTAATGAGATATACATATTGCCGACGGCGCTGTCAATAATCTGCACTTTGATAAGAAGATTATTGTCTGCTCTGAAAGCTGCGCTTGCACCACATTTGAAATTATAATCAGGGAAGTTCTGGAAAACATTCTTTCCAAGTCCGAAATGCAGCTCGTGATTTCCTGTTGCATTAGTATAGAAAAATGTTCCTTCATCCCCGTTAAATGTAAGCTTTATGTCTGTTACACCACATGGATTATCGTCAAATTCATAGCTCTGTCCGTTGATTTTGCTTACAAGGTCTGAACTATATTCGCCAGGTTCAACAAGAAGCTGGCGTGAATTCTCGAACTTCTGGAAATCTTCATAATCACTATTATCAGTACATGTATCAATATGGTTGTATACTTCTTCGTAAAATGTATCATATATCAGCTGTACTCCACCCTGACGACCTTGTACATCAGCAGTGGTGACAAGAATAACATCTTTGTCAGGGTAATATATGGCAAGCTGCCTCCCATGCCAAAAAATGCATAACCATTGTGAGTTGTCATCCAGAACTGGTAGCCATAGCCTTGCATCTCTTCCCATGTGCCTGATTTTCCATAAGGATCACTCTGCTTAACAGTTGCTTCCTTAAGATATCCGGAAGGGAGTAACTGCTTTCCGTCAAGTTTACCGTTTTGGGATATAACATACATAACCTTAAGGATATCCTGCGGTGTTGCACACATTCCTGAACCGCCCATGCTTACTTTGCCATCAGGAGATTTTAATATAAATGCTTCTTTAGAAAATCCTAATTCGTCTAAGAACTTTGTTCTCAGATAATCAAGAAGTTCCATACCAGTGAGTTTTTCAACAAGTGCACCTAATGTATGCGTTGAAGCTGTATCATAAGAGAAATTAGTCCCTGGAACGTGGTCGGGTGTAACAGTAAAGAAAGAACCTACCCAGTCAGGAGAGCCTCCGATTTTGTATGCATTTTTATCGTGACATGTTCTCATTGTGAGCATCTGCCTTATTGTGAGCATCTGCATATATGGGTGTACGCCTGTTTCTGGCTGCTTTTCAGGAAAATAATCTGCAATATGGTCATCAAGTGAGATTCTCCCTTCATCTGCAAGCAGTCCGATGGCAAGTGAAACGAAAGATTTGGTGACAGAAAACATTCTGTGGAGAGTGTCTCTTGTGTATGGTGCATAGTAGCTTTCCATACATATCTTACCGTGTCGCATGACAATTATGCTGTGCATAGGAATGTTGTTATATTCAAGCTTTCTGGCAAAGCTGATAAGTCCTGTGGAAGATATTCCTACATCTTCTGGTATTACCTTTTCAAAGTCTAACATTGTTGTCCTCCAAGATAGTTGTAATGATTAAACACAATAATTGTTTCCATTATAGTCCTTTTGTGTATATACTGTAAATCAAAAAATAAGAATCTTTAAATTAAATCCAATATGGTATATACTTAATGCAAATATGCCAGAGGGCATGAAGGAGAAGGAAATGATAGATTTATTACTTAAGAGGTTCATAAAAGATTATGATAAGACGAAGAACCCTGAAGTCCGTACAAGATATGGTGTGTTTGCCGGGATTGTGGGGATAATCTGTAATCTTATATTGTTTTTAGCAAAGATAATTGCAGGAGTGCTTACGGCATCAGTTTCAATTATGGCGGATGCAGTCAATAACCTATCGGATGCAGGATCTTCAATTGTTACACTTATAGGTTTTAAGCTTGCAGGAAAGCCGGCTGATTATGAACATCCGTATGGTCATGGAAGAATCGAATATATATCAGGCTTCATAGTATCAGGAGCAATTATAATTATGGGCTTTGAACTGCTGACAACATCATTCAGAAAAATACTTCATCCTACACCGCTTGAGGTATCCGTACCATCTCTTATTATACTTGTGTTATCAATCCTTATGAAAATGTGGATGGCAAAATTCAACAAATATCTTGGCAATAAAGTAGATTCTGCAGCAATGAAGGCAACGGCTACAGACAGCCTGTCAGACTGCGTTGCAACATCAGTAGTCCTTATAGGAGTGCTTCTTACTTTGTTTTCTGATATTAATATAGATGGAATAGCAGGAGTTGTTGTTGCAGTATTTGTAATATTAGCTGGTTTTGGTGCGGCAAAAGATACATTGCAGCCACTTCTTGGGCAGCCACCAACGAAAGAATTTGTACAGGAACTTGAGAATATTGTTCTTCAGGATAAGCATATAATAGGAGTTCACGACCTGATTGTGCATAATTACGGTCCGGGCAGAGTATATGCATCGCTTCACGCAGAGGTTCCGGCTAATATGGACATGATGGAAGCACACGATTATATAGATATGGCTGAAAGAAGAGTTGAGAAGCATATGAAATGCTTTATAAGCATACATATGGATCCGGTAATCACGGATGATGAGGTAATCAATCATTTGCGGAAAATGACTATGGAGGTTGTGAAGTCAGTGGGGGAGGAGCTAGACATACATGATTTCAGGACAGTTAAAGGTCCATTTATAACCAATCTTATATTTGATGTGCTTGTTCCTTATAATTACCACATTTCAGATGATGAGATAAAGCATACAATACAGAAAAAAATCACGGAGAAGCAGAGTGAGTGCCGCGCCGTGATTAAGATTGATAAAAGTTATATTGGCTGATTATATCCAGCCGCCATCAAGGGTTATTATCTGACCGGTAAGATAACTGTTCATTCCGGAAAGAGATTTAACAAGTTCAGCTACTTCCTGTGGGCTTCCAAAACGGCCTGCAGGAATTTCTTCTGCAAGTTCTGCCTTGTCATCATCAGAGAGATGCCCATTCATTTCAGTGTCAATCGCGCCACAGGCAACAGCATTTACCTGTATTCCACTTGGAGCGAGTTCCTTTGCCAGTGCCCTTGTAAATGCATTTACAGCCCCCTTGGTCGCTGAATATGCAACCTCACAGCTTGCACCGTACAATCCCCACACAGAAGATATATTAATAATCTTACCACAGTGTCTTTTCATCATATCCTTAACGGCGAAGTGGCAGCAGTTAAATACAGAACCTATATTTGTATTGCATATCTTATTCCATTCACTTTCATTCATATCCTGAAAAAGTCCGACAATAGAAATTCCAGCGTTGTTCACTAGTATATCAACCTGTCCGAAACGCTGCAGACATATGTCAAACATTTTCTGTACATCTTCGAAATTACCCATATCGCCGACAAATGTTTCGCAGACACTTCCTTTTTTCTCGATAACAGCTTTAACCTCATTTAGTTTATCCACATTTTTCACACAGTTAATAACAATGTTAGTATCATTTCCGGCGAGTTCTATTGCAATGGCTCTTCCGATACCGCGGGAAGCACCAGTGATTACTATAGTTTTTTTCATGTTAATATGCCTTTCTTAAATCAATGTGATTTTAATAATATCGTTATTATAATACAGGAAAACACAGGCGAATACTATAAAAAAATAAAAAAGAATTGTTGACAAAAATCGCCTTGTGCATCCTTACCAAAAAGAAAACCAGATTGTATTTATTTCAATAATTGCTTGACAGACGTTTTGAACATTCAAAAAAGTTATCCACATAAAAAAACGCCGTTTTTATCTAAAAAAGCACTTATCCTTACCAAAAAGAAAACCAGATTGTATTTATTTCAATAATTGCTTGACAGACGTTTTGAACATTCAAAAAAGTTATCCACATAAAAAAACGCCGTTTTTATCTAAA
>QRVH01000024.1 GCA_003458705.1 Eubacterium sp. AF22-9
TCAATGGAAAACTGAAAATTTAACGGATAATTCTTATTATGATTATATTCTTCTTCATTTTTTTATTCTAATCCCAATAAGACTTTTGTTGGTTTTACTTCTTATGAAGCTTTATTTAATTATGTCCATGGTGAATCTTCTGCTTATTTAGGTTCGGCAATTAATAAGGTCGGTGAAGACTTTTGTTGGTTTTACTTCTTATGAAGCTTTATTTAATTATGTCCATGGTGAATCTTCTGCTTATTTAGGTTCGGCAATTAATAAGGTCGGTGAAGATATAACATTTTCTATTAAAGACATGAATGAAAATATTGGTTCTAAAATGGATAGTCTCATTGATACCATTAACGATAAAAAAGGAAGTATGTCCGCTGATGAATTGCAAAATGCCATTGACAAAGGCTTAGCTGATTTAAACAAGAATACAGAGGATATAAAGGATAATACCCAAGAAATGAATAGTAAACTTGATTCTATACTTGAAGCGCTTAACGCTCAAAATCAAACTTTACTTGCAATTTTAGGTGTTACAAAAAAGATTGCTGATACTGTGGACGATATAGACGAAAAAACGGATTATAACAGTATTATATCTACTATAAGCACTATTTTTAACGCTGTACAATGCGCGCTTTTATATGGACAAAATACGCTTAAAGATAGCGATTCATCAGCGCAGGCGCAAGCGCAAGCTGTTTCCTATTCTGATGATATAGCGGTATATTCTGATAGTGGCGGCACATATAAACCTAATGTTCTAAATATGGATTTAAGAAGCGGCATTTTCGGACATTTTCCGTTCAGCATGATTTACCACATGTATGATTGGTGCGCCGCATTTGTAGCGGAAGCAAAAGCCCCAGTATTTACTTATAATTACGGTTTCTTAGTCGGTGATAAAGACAATCCCGAACTTACTGTATCAATAGATTTGTCGCAATATGAAGATTGGAGAGATGTCGCGGCTTCCTTCATGAAATTGGCTTTTTCTCTTGCTGTTGCTTTTGGTTCTTATAAACGATTTAAAGAGGTGATGTTGTAATGTCTGAATTAGGTGTTGCTTATGTGTTATTAAATCTACTGCAAAATTTTTTACTCGGTATAGGCTCTTTTGTAATTGACCTTATACTTTCATTTATTTCTTTTATGCCAACAGACCCTTTTAATGGTCTTTTAGATGTAGCAAGTGAACCTTTCTTTGCTTATATGCCTTATATTAACTGGTTTATTCCTATTGACTATCTTGTAATTTTAATCGGTAGCGTATTAGACGCTTACGCTTTAATGATTGTTTTTAAATATGTTAAAAAGATATTACATTCTCTCCTTAATTCGCAAGGGAGCATGTTAAAAGTACTAGGTTTCTTATTTTCATAGTTCGCGCGAACGAACGCGCATTTTGAGGTGATTTTATATGATATGGTTTTATACAGGTGTCCCCGGTAGTGGCAAGAGTTACCATGCCGCGAAAGAAATTTATAAATATATTCAAAAAGGTAAAAATATAATCGGAAACATGGAAATAAACACGGATAACATTCCCCAGCTTAACAATAAGCCTAAGGGGTGTTATTTGTATGTCTCGAATAAAGAATGGCTTAATAATTCTATTCTTGAAATGAAAATTGATAGACACGGAGCAACTAGGCTCAAAGAACCCGACGATATTTACAGCTATATACAGGGCTTAAAAGGTTATGCCTTTAACTTCCATGAACGCGATAAACAGGGAAAATTTAAGCTACACCAGACTTTGTTAATTCTTGATGAGTGTCAAGAGTTGTATAATAGCCGTTCTTGGAACAGAAAAGACCGCCTTGCTTGGTGTGCCTTTTATCGACTTCATAGGAAACTCGGTTATGATGTAATACTTATTTCACAAGATGATAAGTGCATTGATAAGCAGATTAGAAATGTCCTTGAAACACAGGTACTTCATAGAAATGTTGGCAATTATAAAGTGTTCGGTAAACTGCTATCGCTTCTCTTCGGGGGGAATCTGTTTATTTGTATCACAAGTAAATATGGCTATTCTAAGAAAGACGCAAAGACAGGCTCAAAGTTCCTGTTCGGTGAAAAGAAATATTATAGCGTGTATGATACAACACAATTGTACTAGGTGGAATCTCGGAGTATGCGGAGAGATAACACCTAGTACAAGTGGGCTTGTATTAGCGCATAATATACATACACACATACGCATACACACGCGCGCGCATGCGCGTACTTGATAATATATACACTTAAACGAAAAGATTTTAAAAAGGGAGATTTAAACATGAAGAAAAAAGAGATTAACGAAATTATGGCACATGTTGCCGCTCTATCTGATGAAAAACTTGAGGAAGAATATTACACCGCTGTTGATAATTGTCTAGGTTCTCAAGTCGATACAATGATTGAACGCGGTTATGATTCTGTTGATATTATTGAACGGGAAAAACATGAAAAATATCTTTCTGAATACGCTGACATGCTTGGGTATTTATGCGAAAAAAGAAATATAAAATTATGGGGAGATAAATAACATGGGTGCTTACAATGTTCGTACATTAACATACAAAAATCAAATACAGGTGAGATTTTTTAAGAAGCCGATTGAATTTGATAAAAAGAGAGTTCGCGCGAACGAACGCAAGAAAAAGACAGAGGAAGAAAGAACGCAATTTGATATTGATTTATCTATCAGACAATCAATGCACCGTACTAAAGATAAAATATGGAATATCTGCCTTGCTAACGACTGGGAGTATTTTGTAACTTTTACTTTCAATCCTAAAATTGTTAATTCTAAAGATTATGACGATTGTGTGACAAAGTTTCATGGTTGGTTAGATAATGCAAAGAAAATCTGTTGTCCAGATTTAAAATATGTTATTGTACCGGAATTTCATGCGGACAAAGAAAAATTTCATTTTCATGCCTTAATGTCAAATCTCGGTTCATTGCAGCTTATTGATAGTGGCAGACGAAAAGATAAAGGAACAAAGATAATATACAATATTGGTAATTACCGCCTAGGTTTTTCTACTGCTATCCCAGTAAGTCAAAACAGCGATTCGCAAGGAAAGATTGTCGGATATATGCTTAAATATATAACAAAGGATTTAGCTACATTAACGCAAGGTAAAAAGCGTTACTGGTATTCAAGAAACACTTGTGAAAAGCCTGTTATAGATTCTTATTTGATAGAAAATGATAAACTTCATGATTTTATAGAAGCGTTAGAAAATGATAAGTCTTATAGAAAAACAGTTGATATGCCATTTTCAGATAATGAATTAAAAATATACAACTTTGATACAAATTGACCTATAATATAAGTCATAAGGGAGAGTGACAACATGGGAAAACATTTGACAGAGAAAGAACGCTATTTGATAGAATTTATGTATAACAAAGAAAAGAGGACACAGCGCGAAATAGCTAAGATATTAAACAAGCATTACAATACAATTTACAATGAGATTAAGCGTGGTTCCATTAAGCAGATTGATACACATTTAAAAGAGTATTATATATATTGTGCTGATGTTGGACAACGCAAATATAAAGAAGCTAGTGCAAACAAGGGCGCTAATAACAAGGTCGCCTGTGACAGTGAATATTTAAAATTTATACATGACAGAGTAAAAGAACATTACTCTTTTTATTCTTCAAATGAACTCGCAAAACAAGAGGGATTTAATACAAGAGTTTGTTTAACTACTCTTTACAATTATTTTAATAAGCGATTTATCAAATTGAAAAAATCGGATATGCCTTATAATAAAATTAAAAAGGTTAAACAGGAAAAAGAAACAAAGCGCGTTTACCAGTACGGCAAGCGTTCCATAGATGAAAGAGAAAATTTACAACAGCGCGATATATACGGACATTGGGAAATGGATACCGTACAAGGACAGAAAAAGAAAAAGGGCTGCATACTTGTTTTATCTGAACGAAAGACAAGACAAGAATTGCTTTTCAAACTTGACAATAAACAATGTGCTAGTGTTTGGAACACTTTGCAAGATAATTGGGATAAATTAAAGCACCATATAAAAACAATCACTTGTGATAATGGAGTTGAGTTCTCAACAAATTGCGAATTTAGCAACAATGAATTAATAGAGTTCGTGCGAACGAATTTATATTATTGTCACCCTTACCGAAGCGGTGAGCGTGGAACAAATGAAAATCAGAATAAATTAATACGCCGCTTTTACCCTAAGGGTGTTGACTTATCAAATGTTACTCAAGAGGATTTAAACAAGATTCAAGACTTTATGAACAATATGCCGCGTAAGATATTTAATGGTTTATCGTCAAATCAATTTTTAAAACTAAATGAAATGGAGTATTTACAAACATGATGGACAGGATAAGAAAGATTTTAATAATTATAAAAGGTGTGTGACATGTTCCCCTATTGCTAACATATGCTTACATCATACGAACAATCAAACAACATGTCACATGCCCTGTAAGTATGCGCGCGAATGTGATTTACACTTTCGCTTCTTTCGTCTTAATAATTGGTAATATAAGCTAAAAAATTTTTAACAAAAAATCACAATTTATTGTTGACATTTACAAAAATGCCCGTAGAGCCGATAAAATAAGGCTTTGCGGACATTTAAGAAGATATAAAAAGATAGTCAAAAAGACATATATAATTTTAATTAAATAAACGATACTGTCTCTGTTAATGCTTTTCTGCTGTTATGATTAGGGAGAGGAGTAGTTGTTTTGTCAGCAACTCCAAGATCAAGAAGCATTAATATTTCCTCATCTTCTGGTAAATTAAAAGCTTTTGCCAGTTCATCAGGATTAAAGAAGTTAATCCAGCAGCTGTCAACACCTTCATTGTATGCAGCTAACATAAGATGGGTTGCAACGATAGTTGCGTCTTCTATTCCAGAGTTTCTTTTATCTCCTAGGTAAGTGAACACATTATTTTTATTATAAGCAACAATTAGGACTGTAGGTGCGTTATATCGGCAAGGCGTTAATTTATCAATAGTCTCTAATGCACTTTCAGATTGTACAACATATATATGCTGTTCTTGAAGATTCTTTGCTGTAGGCGCTACTCTTCCAGCTTCCAAGATAGCATCTAATTTATCTTTTCCTATTTGTTCGCTGCTAAATTTTTTACATGAATATCTGTTTTTAATTACATCTGAAAATTCCATAAATAACCCTTCCTTTCAGTGAATTTTATCTACGCTAATTATATCACTTATACAATAAAATCCCGCATTGTAATTATATTAAGTAATCATCATCTATCATTTGTTTATATTCTGAAAAGTCACCATCATTAAAATTATATCTGTATCTCACATCTTCATCGTCTACCACGCATCGAAGTATCATTGTATCATCTTCTATGTACAGATAATTTTCCGGATTCAAATAATTCTGTTTTAAAATTGCCTCAGATAAACGATATGCAATTACTGTTGAAACTTCAAAAATCTCTGAATTGGCTCCTTCTATTTCTGCTTATCATTCTTAATACTGTTTTATTTATCATGTCTTATTATCCTCCTTAAATCTTTTTCATCCAGTTATTCAGCCATTCTTCTGCGTTATTAATGTGCATGCCAACAATAATCACATATCCATATTTTTTTGCCATATCATGAAGATACTGTACACAATATTTATACAACTCCTGACTCATGCTTTTGTATGTGGTGTGTCTGCTCTGCAAAAGCCTGAAATGTTCTATTATAATAACATTATATTTATTATGCCCATTGTCATCTGATAAAAGTTCAACATCTCTATCATCTATAGCTTTAAAATGAATATTATCACATTGTGACTTAAATAATTTTAGAGCCTCATCACATATTTCATCAAAACTTCTTTCATCATTTTCTTTATCAGGTGAAAAAGCCTGTTCATACATATGTGTTTCTATTCCTTGTAATATATTGTTATGCACATCCTTACCAACCTGCCTATGAAAAATACTTATAATACCGTTAAAGCCTCTGACATAAATAATCTTTTAGCTAAGTCAGAAAAGAAAGAAAATGAACTTGTCATTCCTACTTTTCTGCAGTCAAGAATGAAAAAATAGGGGGGTTCCCCTATTTTTCCATTCTCTAACCTGCTTTAATTTTCAACATTTCCCAGCTCTGCCCGAAACATCAGTCTTCTCGTTCCCCTGATATTCTCAAACTGGATTTCATATGTCTGTGTAACCTTATCGACCTTAACAATCTCGCCAGTTCCAAATACCTTATGTCTGACTTTATCTCCAACCTCAAATACGGCCTTTGGCAGCATCTGCTCAGTCACACCTCTGATTAATACTCTGCTGTTGTTGATACAGTCAAGAAGATTAGTATCAATGTCACTTAAAAATGCTGATGGTCTTGCAGCGAAACGGCCATCTTTCTTTCTATAAGTGCTGAGGTAAAGCATATTCTTCGCCCTTGTCATCGCAACATACAATAATCTTCTTTCCTCTTCATATTCGTCTTCATTACGAAGCCTGCTGCTTGGAAACTGTCCTTCAACGAGTCCTGGTACAAATACTGTATCAAACTCAAGCCCTTTTGCTGTATGAATTGTCATTACTTTTACAACATTATACTCTCCGTCCTCATCTTGCGCTGAAAATAATGCAAAATGGCTTAACAGATCAGCCAGCTCAACCTTTTCCTGATTATCTTCCTCCAATGCCGTAATAGTCCTGATAAGCTCTGACACATTATCAAGTCTGGTCTGGTCGATATCCTGCTCCAATGCCTGACGATATCCCATATCAAGACATTTGTTTACTATATCAGTACAGGTATAAGCAACATATGTATCATGCAATTCACTGATTGCATTGTAATATTCTATCACATGTTTCTGTGTTATATCGCCATTTTCAATCTGCTTTCCAAGTGCCTTGAAAAGACTGCAGTTGTTCTGTGCCGCTGCATTTTTAAGCTTCTCAACAGACTTCTTACCAAAGCCCCTTCTCGGTCTGGATATAGTATACATCAAATCCATGTCCGTAAGACTGTACACCATTCTCATGTATGAAAGCACCGTTCTTATCTCTTCGCTTTCATAGAATTTTGCACCGCTTAGTATCTTGTAAGGAACTTTTCTTTTTATAAATGCTTCCTCTAACGACCTTGTCTGTGAAGCAGCCCGCACCAATATAGTATGGTCGCTGTACTTCATATTCTTAGCGACATTATCAAGAATAGTATCAGCTATCCACAAAGACTCATTCTTCTCGGTGTCAGGTGCATTAAATACCGGCTTATGGCCATCTGGTCTGTTAGAAATCATCTGCTTTTCAAGCCTGTTCTGATTAGCAGATATAAGTGACTTAGCCACATTTACAATCTGAGGAGTACTCCTGAAATTCTCAGTAAGTGAATAATCCTGCACATTTTCATGTGTTTTGTCAAAATTAATCATGTATTCAGGGTCAGAACCGCGCCATGTATATATATTCTGGTCGTCATCACCTACCACGAACAGATTCTGATACAATCCACTTAGAATGTGAAGCAGCATGTCCTGTTTCATATTGACATCCTGATACTCGTCGCACAGTACATACTGGCACTTTTCCTGCCAGCGAATCCGCACATCTTCATTCCTGTTTAAAATATATAAAGTGAAATTAATAAGGTCTTCAAAGTCCAGAGCATAATTGTCACACTGTCTCTTAAGATAATTATAGAAAACCTTTTTATCCACATTTTTCTCGCTGGAAGCCCTTCTTTTAAGCTCTGTCTTATCAACGCCTGCCATAAGCTCAACATAGGACATATCCTGCTTGGTTATGTCTATATCACTCATTATCTTCTTCGCAGTATTGTCCTTGAGCGATATTCCCATATCATCTGCCACGTCCTTTATCATCTCCAGCTCTGCCTTCTTATCAAGAATCGTGAATGTCTTGGGAAATGTCAGCCTGTGAATCTCCTCTTTAAGAAACATGTTACAATATCCGTGAAATGTTCCCGTAAAACAGTTGGCGTTATCACCAACAATATTCCTTAATCTGTGCTTCATCTGCGAAGCCGCCTTGTTTGTAAATGTAAGCGCCACAATAGATGATGGCTCAACAAACAGTTCTGTTATGAGATATGCTATTCTATATGTAAGTACAAATGTTTTTCCCGAACCTGGAACTGACGCAACCCTTATGTTGCCTTCTGTCTGTGTTATTGCCTCTGTCTGTTCCTTCGTTGCTCTTTCTGGTATGTTCATAGTCCTCTTTACCTATAAATATTTAGTATACCTTTGGTATCTCTCCATCAATTCCATACATTTGTTTAAATGTATCTATATCCCCAGTCTGC
Source organism: Eubacterium sp. AF22-9 (assembly GCA_003458705.1). Classification (GTDB taxonomy): domain Bacteria; phylum Bacillota; class Clostridia; order Lachnospirales; family Lachnospiraceae; genus Lachnospira. Next base: position 8,316 of record QRVH01000024.1, read on the forward strand.
TTAATCAGCATTATCTCCTCTATCTTACCGGTATGGATATCCTGAAATCCCGCGACCTGCTCCCCTGTGCATATGCTTGTTTTCAGTACCGGTTTCTTGTTCATTTTATCATAGGATTGTGTGTGTTTCTTTTTAAATATGCTCATCATTTATAACTCCAAAGTCTGCCTGCTTGTATATATGGTGGTCACTCTGATGTTAAAAGTGACCACTTGTGACCACCTAGTGAACACTTAATCATAAAAGTGACCACATACTAGTCACTCTGATGTTAAAAGTAATTACTAATTTTTCTATTTTTTTGTTTTATAAAGAGTATTATTTCTTTCTCCTACTTTTTCTATCAAACCTGCTTTCATCATTTTATCTATTAGCTTTCTTGCTCCAGTTCTGGATTTATAATCATTATATAAATTTTGCAACAACCTCAAGCTCTTTTCTCTTAGGTCTTTCAGGTGGCTCCTGTCCCCTGTAGCCGACAGCAATAACAGACACAACATTTTCACTGTCTGGAATATTAAGCAATTCTCTTAACGCCTCACCATCTCTAATGCCCATTACCAGAGTATCAAGCCCCAGTTCAGCAGCTTTAAGAAGCAGATTATCATTCTGCAGACCAAGGTCATAATAGCCCCAGCCGTCACCAGCCTCATTAACCGGACTGCCTGTATTCTTATCAAAGCCGACCATTCCCTTTACAAATGTTGTAACTATATATGCGCCTGCTCCTTCCGAATTAGCCTGATTAAATTCCGGAAGACATTTTTCTCTAAGTTCTTTCACCGCATTTTCAGATAATACACAGTAATATCTTGATGTCTGCAGATTCTTCCATGAAGGTGCATATGACGCAGCCTTAATAAGTTCCTCAAGCTGTTCCTTAGTAACCTTTCTCTCTGGATTATAATTTCTTATGCTTCTTCTTTTCTCCATTACTGCCTGTAATTCCATATGTATACCTCTTTTCTCTGATTATAGTTACCAATGTTTCCGCTCAATCTACACATCATTATCTGCTTATCATAAAATGCCTCCTCTAAGTAAGTTCATAATCCTTTAACTGCTTTCTGTATGTTCTATACTCTGGGCAGTATTTTTCAACCTCCTCCCAGAACTCTGCCGAATGATTCATATGCCTTCTGTGCGAAAGCTCATGCACGATTACATAATCCATCAGCTCCTGCGGCATATAATACAACTGGTAGTTGAAATTCACATTGCCTTTAGAACTACAGCTTCCCCACCTTGTTTTCTGGTTACGGATAGTTATTCTTCCAACGCTCACATTCATTATATCACAGTAATACTGTACTCTCTTTTCAAATGTATCCTTTATATTATCAAGTTCCTGATTCGACAGACATTCAATACCCGGCGCACCTGTACCGTGTCTGTTATCTGATTTCTGTCTGACAAAATCCAGTTTCTTCCTGATCCATTCATCATGTTCTTCTATAAATCGGTTAATCGCTGCTGATGACATTCGCAATGGAGTTCTTACTATCACTTTCCCATCTGCGTGAACCTCTATTCCTATTGTTCTTCTTCTGGATTTTATTACCTGTATGTTCATGATTCTACCTTGTAAATGCTTTATCTTCCCACAACCTTCTTAAGATATTCATTTTTCAGCTTATTCTGCTCTTCAAGCCTCTTATTTTCATCTTTTAAATGCTGTATATATTCCCGTGTCAGTTTAACACCTCCACGAACCGCTATGTCTTCATGCTTTTCCATCTCATCAAGCCACTGGAATAATGACTTTTCCCTGATTTCGTTATATGTGTTATCTTCTCTGTTAAACATTTTCCGCCTCCTTGCACACATCAACCCAGCCCTTAGCCTGTGAAGCGTCTTCTAACTCAGCAATTGTAAGTTTCACCGCAGAATGGTCGTCACCTGCTGCCGGATACACAATATCGAACTGTTTAAGGCTTTCATCAAGATATACATCAATGCCCTCATTAATGCCAAATGGACAGACTCCACCGGGAGCGTGTCCGATTATATTCTCAACCTCTTCAAATGGTATCATCTTTGCTTTTACATGAAATGTGTCTTTATATTTTCTGTTATCTATCTTCGCAGTTCCTTCTGTGATTATCAATACTGCCTTGTCGCCCTGAAGAAAAGACATTGTCTTGGCTATCCTTCCTGGCTCGACTCCAAGTGCCTCCGCTGCCATTGCAACCGTGGCTGTTGATTCACCAAGCTGTATTACATGCTCTCTGTATCCTGCTTTCTCCAGATATCCAAGTGCTTTTTCTAATGACATATAAACCCTGCCTTCTTTCCACATATTTTTAAACAGTTTCTATAATACCACACACGCGGCTTCCAATGGCATATATTCTTAAAATTTCATATTTAGCAATTGCTGATTAAATAAAAATCCCGCGACAGTCATACAACCGTCACGGGATTAAAATCATTTATTCATATGTGTGTTTCTTATGCTTACCAAAAGCTGCCTGTTCCTCGACACTGTGGTCTGCAACATTCATCTTCTGATGTACTTTCTTTTTCTTTAATGGATGCTTTGGATTCTTATCCATAACAATCGCTCCCTTTCTAATTCAATAATAAATGATTAGTCATTAGCCTTCAATAGCAATGTACTTCTTATTCTCAACTGCTTTAGCTTCTTTCTTAGGAACTGAAAGTCTTAAGATACCATCTTCATACTTAGCCTTGATATCTTCCTGTGTGACACCTTCACCTACATAGAAGCTACGGCTCATAGCACCAGCATATCTTCCTTACGGATGTATTTACCTTTCTTATCCTTTTCATCCTTATCAAGTCCCTTAGCAGCACTTATTGTAAGGTAACCGTTATCAAGCTGTGCATTAATTTCATCCTTCTTAAATCCTGGAAGATCAATATCAACTTCATAACCTGTATCAGTTTCCTTAACATCAGTCTTCATTACATTATTTGCATGCTTACCATATAAAGCCTTGTCAACTTCAGGAAATCCGAAGTCCATCCAATCATCATTAAATAAATTCTCTCCAAAAATACTAGGCATCAACATAAGTCATTCCTCCTTTAACATATATCATTATCTTGTTACCTTGTTTCTTTGGAACCGGGATGTTTCAGTAACCTCTTGAGGTACTTTCCTTTACTTTCGTACCTCTTTTGGTTCCCTTCCTTTGTTCTTTGGCTATGTTATATACCTTTTTATTCTTGGCTATGTTATATACCTTTTTATTAGCACTGTCAAGGGGTGAGTGCTAATTTTTTATTTTCCAATTATAAAATCCCGCAACCCCAGTATTTACATGGGATTGCGGAATTATAAAATATTTATAAACTATATTTTTTCAGTCGTTTCAAAAGAAAATTATATAATTCTTTATTAAGTTCTCCGTTCTTTTCCTCATCTTCCATATATTCAGGAAGCGGCATATTTGTATCACATTCTCCACATATATCAATACCTAAAACCTTCTGGTTTCTTATAATTATCCCAAGTATATGCTCTAATGTCCCAAGCTTCATATGTCCCTGACTCCAATTGGTTTCACTTATGCTTTCATCAAGAACATCCTTATCAATAGATATGTATACAGGAACTGATAAATCAATCTGGTTTGTTTTAGATTCCATTGCTTCGGCTCTTATCTCCTGTGCTGAATATGTTATAAGTTTATTACTTCTTAACCCAATCGCATTAATATCTTTCTTCTCTGGTCCCACCAGAATAAGCTGGCAAATATACGGATTGTCTTTAATCACCTTTCCTGCCCAGTCTCCGCAACTTGTTAATCCTTCAATCATAGGTTTTTGCATATCGGTATGGTGATCAAATACAACTAAAGAAAACGGTTCCTTAATTCTGTCAGTCATTATCTTAGTAACATAATGGTAGTTACCCGAATCAATAAAATGTATTCCATGAATTCCAACAGAATCAACTCTTTCACCTATCTGTTTTTCAGCTTCGTCTGATACATACATATCACATCCTGTAATATCAGTGCAGTCTATCCATGTAAGTGATGTTTTTTCCTTAGCAAATTCATCATCATATACACCTGTGAAATCAAGAATAAAATTGTTGTTTTTCTCTCTTTGCATTATTCAATCACCTCAATGGATGTTACTTTTTCTCAAATTCCTCGCTTATCTTCTCCACAAGATTATTCTTTGCAAGTCCATAAGCAATCTTAACTGTATTATACACTGTTTTGTCCGTTGCTGCTCCATGTCCCTTAACAACCGGCTTCTTAACGCTAGAAGAATTGCTCCGCCTTCATTGTTGTAATCAAACTTTGGCTCAAGTCTGCCAATAAATGCCTCTAGCTGTGCCTTTTGGGTATCAGATGCACCTGCTGCTGCCCTTCTTATATCATCAAACACAACCTTTGCTGTTCCCTCGATTGATTTAAGAAGCACATTCCCTGCAAATCCATCACATACAACAACATCTGCGTTGCCGTCTAACACTTCTTTGCCTTCAATATTACCTGTGAAATTAAAACCACATTTTTCTAAAAGCTCATGAGCTTCCTTAATAACATCACTTCCCTTTCCAGCTTCAATGCCATTAGAAAGTGTTGCAACTGTCGGATTCTCAATTCCGAGTGTCTTCATGTAAGCTACACCGAGTCTTGCAAAATCGACAAAACGGTCTGCCTTGCAGTCAATATTGGCACCGCAGTCAACTATACAGAATGGCTTGTCATTACGGCCATTAAGAACTACTGAAAGTGCCGGTCTTGTCGCATTTAACTTGCCAAGTATAAGGATAGAACTTATAAGCACAACTCCTGTTGCACCACATGTCACGAATCCACCGATATCCTCATTCATGCGGCACATTTTAAGTCCCTTGATTAAGGACGAATCAGTCTTATCGTGGTAAGCGTCAACCGGGTCATCATAATTAGTTATCTCCTGTGTGCAGTCCACTATCTCAAGCTGCGATTCATCATAAGTTACATTGGCAAGGAAATCCTCCAGCTCGGCCTTCCTTCCCATCAGATATACATACAAATCTTTATTCTCACTGATTGCCCTGATTGCACCCAAAACAAGCTCTGTCTGCGGCTTGTCAGCACCAAGCAAATCTACAACTATCTTTATCAAATCTCATCCTCCTTCTGCTCGTGCCAGAAATTATCAAGCAGATTCTTATACACTGCCTCTGAAAATGGAGCTTTTGACAGCTTCTGCTTTGTCTCCTCTGACAAATGCTTTGTCGCAGCAAACTCTTTTCCAGCCGCCTCATACTTTGACAAATATCTGTCAAGTCTTGAACTTGCACCCAGTTCAATTAATGTCTTTAACTGTGGACATAGAATTGCTGTAAATCCATTTTTACCACATATGCACTCATATTCCTTAAGAAGCGAATCATAGACTGACTCTGACTCCGAATAAGCACATCCCGATATAAGAACCAATTTCTGTCCCGTCTTTGGATTTCTTATGCCGTGAAATGACTCGCCATTTTCAGGTGGCTTCTGTCCCCTGTAAGTACACATCATGCTTAAAAGTCTGTCTGTGAAAAGCTTCATCTGTCCTGGCATGCCGAAGAAATACAACGGATAACTTTCAATTATAATGTCTGCATCTTCTATTCTTTTCTTAACTGCCGGCATGTCATCATTTTTGATAACACACTCGCCCTCAGTCCTTGCCCAGCATGAAAGACAGCCCATGCATGGAGTAACATTTAAGTCGGAGATAGTAATTATCTCCGACTCGTATTCACCACCTTCGCACATTCCCTTTACAAATGCGTTGGTTACCGCCATTGTAGTGCTGGCACTCTTATGTGGACTTCCATTTAAAACTAATATCTTAGCCACGTCCAAATAATCCTCTTCTCTTTCTTGCAGGAGCCTGTGATACACCAAGTAACTGTGCTGCTCCAGGAACCTCTCCTACTGCCTCACTATATTCGCTGTAACGGCCTATTTTTCTGTATTTCTCATATCTGTCATCAAGAAGCTTATCAACCGGCTTCTTCTCTAACTGCTTTATTTCTTTTGAAAGGTCGTCAGCAAGCTTTTTCATAAAATGTGATGTTTCTTTCTCTTCTGAAAAATCTTCCGGTTCTTCAACAACCTTTTCTACGATACCCATTTTATTGAGGTCTGATGCTGTAAGCTTGAGATGTTCTGCTGCCTCTGGCGCTCTCTTAGGATCTTTGAATAGAATACTTGCACATGACTCAGGTGTGATTACTGAATAATATGCATTTTCAAGCATCCATACTTCATCCGCAACAGCAAGTGCAAGTGCGCCACCGCTCCCGCCTTCACCAATCATTACTGATATAATAGGTGTCTTAACATCTGTAAGCTCATACAGGTTGTTGGCGATTGCCTGTCCCTGTCCTCTTTCTTCTGCGCCCTTACCGCAGTTAGCACCCTGTGTATCAACAAAACAAATAACAGGTCTGTGGAACTTTTCAGCCTGCTTTATAAGTCTTAATGCTTTTCTGTATCCTTCTGGAAGAACGCAGCCAAAATTCCTTAAAAGTCTTTCGTTTAAATCTCTTCCTTTTTCAATTCCGATTACAGTTACAGGCTTTCCGTTAAGTCGTCCGATACCTCCAACAATGGCATGGTCGTCTGCAAAGCATCTGTCACCGTGAAGTTCTACAAAATCAGTTATTGTAGCATTTATATAATCCGATGCAGTTGCTCTGCCGCTCTTTCTTGTACGGCAGATTCTGTCATAAACACTTAAATTCTCGTTTGTCATGATTAATCTTTCTCCTTATATTGCAATGCAATACTGTTATGCACTTACTGTTTCTGCATGTATTGCAAGAATGTTAGCAAGATATGCCCTCTGTTCCTGTCTTGGCACGATATCATCTATAAATCCGTTCTTTAACTGGAACTCTGCGCTCTGGAAATTATCCGGAAGCACTTCACCTGTAACCTGCTCTACTACTCGCTTTCCTGCAAATCCAATCATTGCACCCGGTTCAGATATGATTATATCTCCAAGCATTGCAAAGCTTGCTGTAGCACCGCCCATTGTAGGGTCTGTTGTACATACAACATATAAGAGTCCTGCGTCACTATGTCTCTTGGCTGCTGCTGAAACCTTTGCCATCTGCATAAGTGACAGTGCACCCTCCTGCATTCTTGCACCACCTGAAACTGTATATCCGATAACCGGAAGTCTGTTCTTTGTAGCATATTCAAAAAGTGCTGTAATTCTGTCCCCAACAACTGTTCCCATAGAACCCATCATGAAGTTAGGCTCCATAATGAATATACATGTATCATTCCCACCGATAGTTCCTCTGCCGCATACAACGCCCTCTGTCTCACCGCTCTTTTCTCTGGCAGACTCATACTTTTCCTTGTATGATGGAAAATCAATAGGATCTGTAAATTCCTGATCATTAAACATTACATCAAACTTTTCTGTAAGCATCTGAAGTCTGTTCTTTGCCGGCATACGATTTAGCTTCCCGCATAACGGGCATATGTAGTAATTCTTCTCCAAATCCTCTTTATTGATTTCTTCTTTACATTTGTTACATTTGACTGTCATTATTATTCTCCTGCCTTGATGTTCTCAATTGCTTCATTCAACGCATCAACTGTTGTAACTGTGTACATCTTTGCTTCTGGAAGTGTCTTCTTAACAAATCCTGTAAGTGTCTTTCCTGCTCCTACCTCGATAAATGTGTCTATTCCGTCAGCCCACATATTCTTTAATGTGTCCTCAAACCTTACACTTGAAGAAGCCTGAAGTGCTATTGTTTCTATAATCTGTGCTGTATCCTGTGGATAAGGCTTTCCTGTTCTGTTGGCATATATCTCTGTCTGTGGAGCATTAATTGTCATTGCCTTGAGTGCCTTCTCAAGTTCTTCACTTGCATCCTTCATATAAGGAGTATGGAATGCACCGCTTACTGCAAGCTTAACTGCCCTGCCGCCTTTTTCCTTGATTGCTTCACAGAATGCGTCTATCTCGTCAGCACTTCCTGCACATGAAATCTGTCCCGGACAATTGTAATTAACCGGCCAGATTTCCTTAAATTCCTTACATGTCTCTTCAACAACTTCTGGAGCAAGCTTAAGTGCTGCTGCCATTCCGCCTGCATACTTTGTAGAAAGCTCACCCATCTTGGTTCCTCTGATAACTACCAGTTTAAATGCGTCCTCTATTGATAAAACTCCTGCGTATGCAAGTGCAGGAATCTCTCCAAGTGAAAATCCTGCTACAGCGTCAGCCTTAATTCCGGCATTTTTAAGTGCATTGGCAAATGCAAGGTCTGTAAGGAAAAGTGCCGGCTGTGTATTCTCTGTCTTGGTAAGCTCCTCGCCTTCTCCTTCAAAGCACACCTTAACTGTTCCCGGGCGGAGCGACTCCCCCAAATCATATAATTTCTTTGCATCAGAATCTGAATCGTATAGGTCTTTGCCCATTCCTACATACTGTGCACCCTGACCTGAAAATAATACTGCTAGTTTTCCCATTACTTTATTCCTCCGTTCCATATATATCCTTACGGTCTACTGTTGTAAATGTCATGCTTCCCTTTGCGTACACATTGCCATCTACCTTAACTACTGCGTCAAATGCTGCGAGAACCTTGTTGATTCTTGTAGCTGTAACTGTAATATCAAGTGTATCTCCTGGAATTACAGGCTTTACAAACTTGAATCCGTCTACTTTAAGAAGCACATATAACTTGCCCTCTTCCCTGCTCTTTCCACCGTCATCGATTACAAGTGAACAGAGCTGGGCGCAGCTTTCAATTATAAGTACGCCCGGCATTATAGGTGCGTCAGGAAAATGTCCCATAAAATATGGTTCATTAATTGATACATTTTTAATACCTCTGGCACTTACATTAGGCTCAAGCTCTAACACTTTCTCAATCATCTGGAAAGGTGGGCGCTGTCCGATTCTTTTATTAATCTCAAATATGTTCATCATAATGATAATCCTCCATCAAGCACGATAACCTGACCTGTTACATATGAAAATGCGTCTGAGCAAAGTGATGATACAACATTTGCAACATCTTCTGCCTTTCCTAACTTATGCATTGGGATTGCGTCTAAATACTCTTTCTTCTTCTCTTCTGGAATTGCATCCAGCATCTCTGTCTCTATAAATCCCGGTGCTACTGCATTTACACGGATTCCATAACCCGCAAGCTCCTTAGCCATTGTCTGTGTCATTGAATTAACAGCACCCTTTGTTGCACTGTATACAGACTGTCCCGGAAGTGCAAATTTTGAGCTGACTGATGACATGTTGATGATGACACCGCTCTTCTTTCTGAACATTTTAAGTACTGCCTGCTGTGCGCAGTAGAAGTAACCCTTAACATTTAAGTCCATGCATGTATCAAGTGTATCCTTGTTGAGCATGAGAAGGTACTCATCTCTTACAATTCCCGCGTTGTTTACGAGTACATCTATTCCGCCAAGCTCCTTACTTACATCTTTAACCATCTGCTTAACCTGATTAAGGTCTGAAACATCTGCTTTATATGTTATGCCTGTGCCACCTGCTACTATGATTTCATTGAGAACCTTCTGTGCCTGTTCCTCTGAATGGCTGTAATTGATGACTACGGCATATCCGTCTTTTGCCAGACGTATAGCACAAGCCTTTCCAATACCACGGGAAGCTCCTGTAACTAATGCTACTTTCATATCTGTGTGTCCTTTCTTTAAGAAAATGTCAGTTCTTTGTCATGGGCATCTGCCCCTGCTTCATTACTTGCTGAGTACGATTGCTGTGTATGAACCCCCTGCACCATATGCAACTACAAGTACATTGTTTAACTTTGAAGCTTCTACATTTGTCTTAGAAACGCTTCCGTCTGCTGCAATACTGTATGCTTCCTGTGAAGGTATCTTTCCTGCAAACATAAGTGCTGCGTGTGCTGCTGCTGTTGTAGCTGCTGCTGCTCTTGACTCGCCAAGAACTTCCTTTAATTCTACAACCGGTTTTTCTGCTAATTTATCACCAAATACTGCTGTCAATCCCTTGATTTCTACATCATCGACAGCCTTCATTCCGTTTGCGAAACCAAATACTGCATCTATATCATCAATTGTCATTCCTGCGTCTGCTAATGCGTTATTAACTGCATTTGTAAGGCCTGCCTCTGAACCTGTAAGTGTTCCGAACTTAACATTTGAATGAGCCATTCCGTATCCTGCTGCATGGCAGTAGATTCTTGCACCACGCTCCCTGGCTGCCTTCTCGTCCTCAATAAGAACTGAAGCACTGCCATCGCTTAATACGAATCCGTCATTTCCTGCAAATGGAGCTACAACTTTTTCAGATGTGACACCTAACTTACCGAAAAGCTCTGTCATTATGTCACTGTTCTCATCAGAACCTGTGGCTAACATAGCATTTTCCTGACCTGAACGGAGTACGCTCATTGCATATGCCATGCTTGCAAGACCAGACTGTGCACCGTTAGTAACTGTTACATTGTAGCCCTTGATTCCTGAGCAGATTGAAAGATATCCGCCTGCTGCATTGTATACAGTGTTAGGAAATTTGAATGCACTTCCTGAAGCATTGCCCTTCTCTGTAATCATACTCTGGAAATCACAGCATGTTCCAAGTGCACCCTCTGATGTTCCCACAATAATACCAATATCTGTTGCATTATCGTCTGTTACTGCATAATCAGCGTCCTTAAGTGCTTCCATACCTGATACTGCCTGAAGCTGACTGAAATTATCAAGCTTTCTATAGAATGACATCTTAAGTCCAAGTGCATCATAATCTTCCTTGCCAACTGAACTTCTTAAATTAGCTTCTGTCAGAGCTTCGTTTTTTACTGCATTTGCAACATATGTATCTACACCGTTGCCGCTTGGTGTAACCACACCAATACCTGTGATAACAAGTGGCTTCTTCTCTTCCTTAACTGTCACATTGCCAGCCTCTTTGCTAAAGATAATACTTGCGTTATTACCGCCGAATGCAAATGAGTTGTTCATTACGCTTGTAAGCTCTTTTTCATGTGCCTTATTAGGGCAGAAATCTATCTTTTCGGCCTTTTCGGCAAGCTTATCCATATCCTCGTCCTTAAATCCGAGTGTTGGAACTACTGTATTAGTTGTAAGTGCCTTGATTGAAAATACTGCTTCAATTGCTCCTGCTGCACCGAGGCAGTGTCCTGTCATAGCCTTTGTTGAGCTTACTGAAAGGTTATCGTTCTCGCCGTCAAATATTGTATGTAATGATAAGAATTCTGCATCATCGTTTTTAGCTGTTCCTGTTCCATGTGCATTAACATATCCGATGTCCGATTTCTTCAATCCTGAATTCTTGATTGCTCTGTTGATAGCTTCCATCTGACCTTCTCCATCCGGTCTTGGAGCTGTGATATGGTGTGCGTCACTGCTGACACCAGCACCTAATACTTCACAATACATTTTTGCATTTCTTGCCTTAGCATGCTCGTAGCTTTCTACTACTACAACACCTGAACCTTCACCAAGTGTAATTCCTGTACATCTGTTGAATGGTGAGCAGCCATCTGCGTCAAGTGCATGAAGTGATAAGAATCCGGCATATGGTACTGCTGCAAATGTGTCTGAACCACCTGCAAGTACTACATCTGCCTTGCCTGCTCTGATAAGCTCGCATGCGTATGCGATACTGATTGTTCCGGCTGCGCATGCATTTGCAATATTAGTAACAACGCCGCCTGCATGGCACTGACCTGCAACCTGAGGTGCTATTGATGAGATTGGCATCTTAGTTACATCACTTGCTTTCTTGCCATGCTCATAATAATCAGAAATGCTGACTGCACCACCAACACAGCTTCCAATTATAACCGAAGCCTTAGGGTCTCCTGCAAAATCATCAAGTCCTGCGTCCTTCATTGCCTCGCCTGCTGCCTTGATACAAAGCTGTGCTGAACGGTCAGCATCTTCGCTTCCCTCAAAATCTCCAAGTGTGTCGCACTTAACTTCTGCTGCAAGGTCTGCGTAACAGTCTGTTGTATCAAGTGTTGTTGTTTTATGTATTCCTGAAACCGAATTAATGGCATTATTCCATGCTTCATCTACTGAATTACCGATAGCACATATCATTCCAAGACCTGTAATGACTGCGCGGTTATTATTCTCTGTCATAATTGCTCCTTTATTGTTATTTTCATAATTTCTTATAATACTTTTTTGGGGAGTGTGTAGTTGTCTTTGTTTTGGACTTTGTGAGGCATGTTCTTACTTGTTATGTCCAATCTTCCGGCTCTGGTGCGTCGGTTTGGACTTTTCAAGTCCTGTTTCTGCTTCTAACGTCCAATCTGCTCGCTCTGGTGCGTCGGTTTGGACTTTCCAAGTCTTGTTTCTGCCCACAACATCCAATCTGTCAATCTCGTCACGCTGTTTTGGACTTTCAGGAATCCAATTCCACCAAAAAGTCCAATCCATCGACTCTAGCATTCCCGTTTGGACTTTGTAAGCAATATTCCAGCCTAAAAGTCCAATCCGTCAGCAACATCCAAGCAATCAACCACAACTTATATCCGTAACTAATACGGGTGCCAGAAAAGTCATCTGACACCCGCCACATTTTATATATTATGCATTTTCTTCGATATACTTAGCGATTGTCTCAATGCTGTAGAAGTGTTCTTTGCCAACACCTGTCATCTGAACACCGAATTCATCATCAACATAAGCAATGATTTCAAGCGAATCGATTGAATCAAGTCCGATTTCACCATCTCCGAAAAGCTGTGTATCAAACTCTAAAACATCTGCGTCAATTCCTAAATTCTCACATAAAAAGTCTTTTAACTTTGGCATAATTTCGTTAGTGCTCATTATAATATTCCATCCTTTTTCTTTAATCATATTGTGCGTCCACTAAAAAAAGCACCTACACATTATATATTTTTTTGTAAAAATTTGGCATAACAAAACCCGTGTAGTGTTCGAAAACGCTACACGGGTTCTATAATTGTACTAATTTCGGACATTTTCGTTAAAGTGTCCAAATATTATCGTCAAAGCATTGAATTATCTACACAGTTCTGCCTCTCAATTCCACAACATTATCAGAACTTCCTAAGATACTCCACCATCATATCAATAACTGCACCGCTCTCTGGCATAAAAGGCTCAAACACACTGAACGCATGTGTAAGCTTTTTATTCTTAGGAAAAACTACAAGTTCATGCTCTCTTTCTGCTCTTGTCAGTGCCTTCTCAAAATCTGTTGTATATCTTCGTAAGAAATCATTATGGCTTGTCACGAGCCAGACTGGTGCAAGTGAGTTCAGCAGCTCCCTGTTTTCAAGATTAACATACTTTGCGAATGGAGTTTTCTTGTAATCCCTGCCATACAGATACTTTGGAAGAAAAAGTCCAATCTTATCAAATCTTGATGTATAGAACATTCCACTTATGAGCCCAAGCGCATTAATGCGAAGTCCTGAAGGAGTGACATTTGCTGCCCTCGCTATATTAGTGCTATTCTGGATAGCATTGACATATGTGATAAGGCATGCGCCGCCGCTGTCACCTGCCATATACACATGTGACGAATCGCCGCCATCTGCTGCCAGTCTCTCCTTTATATAATCCATTGCCATGAAAACATCGGCAATCTGGTCATATATAAGACAGTCTGGAATCAGCCTGTACTCTATGCTGTATACAAGAAATCCCTTCTTGCAAAGCAGTGCACAAAAATATCTGTTGAACTCCTTATTCCCAATTATAAGTCCTCCACCATGAACATTAATAATTACCGGAAGAATCTTTTCCTGTGAATCTTCCGGTCTGTATATGTCAAGCATGTGTGCTTTAATTCCATCATCGGCATATGCAATGTCAGTACTGCATATTACGCCTTCTGGAAATGTTAATCCTGCATCTCTTCCCACACATGAATCTTCAAAATCTTTTCTCTGCCTGTAAAACTGTTTTGTTAAAATATTCCACATTGATGTACTCCTGGCAATTACTTCTTCATATTAGATATAATAAGGTCAAGCTGTCCCTCAAATAATTTCTCGATTCTTTCAACGGTATCCTTGATTTCATCAACAGTCTTGGCCTTTTCTTCTTTAATAATCCATCTTATAAGCAATCCAAATATAGCTTCCTCATAGAAACTGCATATAATCTCGACATCCTTAATAGAAAGTATGTATCCTTCAGACATTTTTCTAATCTGCAAAAGTGCCAGATAATGAATTCGTGTCTTAACATATTTTTCCAGCCACTCTCTTCCTCTTGCATCAAAAAGATTAGCCCATACTTTCCTATGAATTATACTATATTCTATAAATCTCATAAGAACCTTGTCCATCTCACCATTGTACTCTTCATTGAATTCATCAATCTTTGCCTGGACAACACCATCCAGTACATCATATATATCGGAAAAATGATAGTAAAATGTGCTCCTCGTAATACCACATTCATCGGCTATATCTTTAATTGTGATTTTCTTCAGTGATTTTTTTTCAGCAAGTTCAAGTGTACACTTCATTATTGCTTTTCTTGTCAACTGCGACATGTAAATCTCCCCGTTCACTTATATTTGCCTGCATATTGTAACACATTTCACTACTAAAGTCACATATCTTTTAAAAGCTTAGTGCCGTTTATCAGATAACTGTCATTTACATAAATTTCATGCATTATTTTCCATAATGTGCTAGACAAATGTATTAAAAGGTGTTACTTTCTTATAGGACTAAAGGACTATTTATATTCGGATTTATTATTCGGATATAAAGCATTTATGAAAGGAAAATTAATGAACAAGTACGGACATGTAACCGTAACCAAAAGACTTACCCCTAAGCTTAAGAAAAGACATGATTTTGCTTTAAGACTTGGAAGTATTATGCCGGATATTCTTCTGCATACATATATTAAGGGACATACATGGGATTCTTCCTACAATAAAGTTTCAAGAAGGCTGCAGCGTCTTGAAAGACATGGCAGAATGAACTGTTTTTCTTTTTTATCTTTAGGCTATGCCTTACATTACATAGAAGATTACTTTACATTTCCACATAACTCATGGTATCCAGAACCGATGTCTGAGCATGTGTTATATGAAATTAAGTTCATGAATTATATAAGAGAAGCTAAGAATGATATTAACAAACCTCTGATATCTAATAATGGACGTGGTGTGTCTGCTGACAGAATGTTAGATTATCTCATAACTAACCACAAAAAGTATGCTGCTAACGAGCAGGGCTTTGATAATGACTATAGTTTCATCACTTCCGTTGGATATGCATTTGTTACCAACTATGTTAAGCTGTTCATGATTAACAGCGGCAAGGATATCGTTATTGATATGAATGAAGATTATGTAGCACTTAATTCTAATATTTAATACCTTTTTCTTTATAACTCAAACTTCGCACATAAATTTTAGCTATTCACCTTTAAAATTC
This sequence comes from Eubacterium sp. AF22-9, assembly GCA_003458705.1. GTDB lineage: Bacteria > Bacillota > Clostridia > Lachnospirales > Lachnospiraceae > Lachnospira. The sequence goes on from QRVH01000024.1 coordinate 23,722, forward strand.
AATATCCGGCAGTTATTCAGTTGTCAATATGCAGCCTGCAGTCGTATTTTCATAATAGTAGGAAGTGCATCCGGCAAATCTTGATGTATTGATCCAGAATTTTGACTGTACATTGTCTCACCCTGATACCAATGACCTGGAAAAACTGAAAGAAGCCGTTATGGATTCATCCTTCTGATAAGACCATAAAATAAGGCAGCCTCACATAGCTGAGTCTGCCTTACTTTCTTTATTTAATGTTGATGCCACTGGCATATTGCTGCAGAAACTGTTTCTTTCCACATGGTCTTCCCAAATAATATCCCTGCAGATAATCAACCTTCATTTCTTTCATTTTCAGAAGCCATTCTTTTTCCTCGATGCCTTCTGCGCATATCCTGACGTTAATACTATGTACCATGGTGATGATATTTTTATATAATTCATAATCCCTGTCACTGTTCATCGCCTTGGCAGTAAAATCCCTATCCATTTTCACGTAACTTGGATTCATATCACGGATACAATGAAGATTCGAATATCCTGTTCCAAAATCATCGATCACAAAGGGAATCCCGTTCTTGTCCAGAGTTTTACGGAATTTACAGAACGAAGGTGTCATATCCATAAATCCGCTTTCTGTCATTTCAACACATAAGCATTCCGGCTGTAATGAATATTTTTGAATTGCATCCAGAATATCCCGCTCCACATTGCCTTGCAGGATCTGAACATAGGATACATTTACATTCATCCGGAAATCAGGAATATATTTCTGCATTTCACAGCACATTGCTGCAGCTTCGTTCAAAATATATCTTCCAGCGGGAATGATTAATCCAGTCTCTTCCAATAATGGAATAAACTCCACCGGTGAAACAAACTCCCGCCCTTCTTCCGTTATCATGGAAAAACGCATCAGTGCCTCTGCTCCAATAATCTGTTCGGACTGACAGTCCACGATCGGCTGGTAATATACTTCAAAGCCATCATAATGGTTCACAATAGCATTACGAAGTGTTGCTATGATTCTTCCTTGTTGTAAAAAGACCTCATAGTCATCCTGGTCAAAAATATAGAATCCATTTTTACCCATGCTTTTTGCCTGTTTCAAGGCAAATTCAAACTTTTTGCGGCATTCTTCGGTTCCCTCACAAAATGTTGCTGCATCTATAACACCAATAGAAATAGAAAATATAGCTTCATAATTTTCGTCTACTATGAAATTATGAAGTTTATCTGTAATCTTTTCTTTCAGTGCCACAGCTTCTTCTGCGGAGGAAGCTTCCAGATCCACGATCACATACTGATCCGCTACCAGATGGTAAATTCTCTGCTTGTCTGAAAGGCATTCCTTCATACAACCGGCTACGCTTTTCAGGATATAATTACCATAATCAGCTCCCCTGGAGCTATTGATCGCTCCAAAATCATCAATTCCTATATGCATAAAAAATCCCTTGGTAATGGGTTCTTTTTGTGCACGCAAGTAAGCAAGGAATTCCGGACCGCCAAGCAGTCCGGTGACATTATCAGCCCTTCTCTTGTTGCCGGTCTCATTCAGACACCCGACCAGATACTCTGCATTTCCCTGCTGATCATTGACAACGATACCACGGCTGTTGATCCAGACCGGCATACCTTCTTTATCAAGCCATCTATAATGAAGATTATGTACCATTTCTCTTCCTTCACATATATCCGCAAGATGCTTTGCAAGCATCTCACGGTCTTCTTCATATACTACATTCATAACTTCATTTGACATATCTGTCAGGATATTACTCGGTATATTAAATCGTTCCACAGCTGACTGTGAAATCTCAAAGGTATTATTCTGCAGATCAAATATATACAGATAATCGTCCATACATTCTGTAATGATCTCAAATAAAATATCAGCTGCCTTCTCTCCAAATAATTTAAATATATCATTAATCACAACAATAACCTTCCTTATGACTACTTCACTCTATTCCTGTCATTTTCTAGAATAGCTTAAAGATATTCACGCGGTCCTGCATCTTGGCTGCTCCCTCTGCCAGATTAATACTGATCGCAGTATTCTCTTCTGAGGATGCCGCATTGCCCTGTACCACACTGGACAGCTGTTCAATTCCCTGACCGATCTGTTCCAAGGACTCTGCCTGGGAGTTTGCTTTCTCCATGGTGTTCTGTGCAATCTCTGCAAAGGACTCCATATCTGCAATGATCTGATTGAATGCGTCTGCTGTTGTTCTTGTAATCGTATTGCCATTTTCGATTTCCACTAAGGTCTTATCGATCAGATCTCTTGTATTTACAGCAGATTTTGCACTGTCTGCTGCCAGCTTGCCGATCTGATCTGCCACTACTGCAAAGCCTTTTCCTGCTTCTCCTGCTCTGGCAGCTTCAATGGAAGCATTCAGGGATAACAGGTTGGTCTGGGATGCAATATCCTCGATATCTGTGATAATATTACCGATCTCCTTGGAGATTTCTGTAATGTGCTCCATTTCCATCAGCAGATCGTTCATTTTTTCTTTTTCTTCGTTCGCTTTATCTGCAGAAGCTTTTACACGTGCAGATGCGCTCTGTGTTTCCTTCGCTGTATCTGCCGCCAGATCCACGACCGTATCAATGGTGGCATTCAATTCCTCGATAACTCCTGCCTGCTCTGTTGCACCGTCCGCCAGGGATTTTGATGCATTTTCAACCTCGGATGCATTCGATGATACCTGTTCTGCCAGATTTCTGATCTCGGTCAGGGTACTGTTAAACCGTTTCAGAATATACACCAGTGATGTCTTCAATTCCGAGAAATCGCCTAGGAAATCTGTAATATCATCACCATTTCTGGTCAGGTCACCCTGCGCTATTGCCTTTACCTCCACAGAAATCTCGCTGACATAATCTGCCAGAATACCCATGGCTTCTTTCAGATTCCTGATGGTATCGCCAAACTCATCCTCAGACTCATAGGTAAGCATTTCTGCATTAGACAGTTCGCCCTTACGCAGGCTGGCAACTGCTGCATCTATCTGTTCTACCGGCTCAGTAATGGAATTGGTAATGATCTTTCCGATCAGTGTCGTCACTACAGCAATCGCAAGACCCGCTGCCACGATCACGACACATATGATGATGGTGCATACATTGGCCATGGTCTTTGCCCGGTCTAATTCTACCTGGAACTCGTCACGTAATATAGTTAATTTCTCAGCAAAAGCCTTATATTCTTCATACCCCTCTCCGATCATCAGCCTTGCTGCTTCCTGCTGTTTATTCTCACGGCTCAACTTCAAGATTTCATCTGAAGCAGCCCTGTATTTTTCCCATGCAGCGTTTGCTACTTCGTAATCGTCCTGTCCTTTTTTAGCATCACTGTCTGCAGTGATAATCGCATTCAGCTTCGCACCGGTATCCTGGATCTGACTCTCCAGCTTCTGGATTTCTTCTTCGCAGGAGTTCATGACTGCTGCATCTGATTCTACCAGATGCTGGTACTGCTTGATTCTGTATTTCGCAGTCATTGTCTCTAAATCATGCAGATATTCCAATGACGGAGACCAGACCTCCGTGATCTTCTCTATATTTGAACGGATCACTAATGTTGAGATCAGTGCCACCAACACTAAAAATAATGTCATAACAAGCACTGTCATTCGATATACTTTTAATTTTCCTGCAACCTTTAAGTTAGCTATACGCTTTTTAATCTTTTCCATGATAGTTTTCCCTTTCTTTGTAAATTATTGATCTTTTATCACATTTGTTTATCCATAAACTGCTATAAGATAGCATACTTTATTGGAAAAATCTATAAAAAAAGTATTAAATTATTTTCTACTACATATTAGTGGTTCTATTGCTAGAAACTGGTGAAAATTAATCTAAATTCTGTCTCCTGGATGAACACTTTTCACAATGCTGCTTCAAATGTTCAGAACAATGCTTTCAGACTTCCTACTATGATGAAAATACGACTGAAGGCTGCATAAAGACTGAACATTGACAACTGAATAACTGCCAGATATTGAATTTTCAAGGTGCATAGCTAAAATTTATGTGCGAAGTTTGAGTTTATAATTAAAATTGTACTTTAAAAAGCACAATCACAACAAAGCCCGTGTTCAACTAGCTGAAAAGCTGATAAACACTGGTTTTATAACCTTTTCAGTAGAATTGTAAAGTTCTAATACAATCAAAGTATTGCTTGTTTTGTTATAATCCGTGTGTTATATTAGACATGTAAATGATTTTTGCTCAAATCATTGCAGGGCTTACCCTCTTCCTTGGGTAGGCCTTTTTTATTTCTCGTCATTTTAGGGTGTATTTACACCTCTTACCCTTGTAGATACTACAGCTCCTAAAGGAACCATATTTACAGTCACCTGACCATCAGCTTTTCGCGTAATCAGTGTACCACCTCTCTGTATATAACTCTTATCAATATCTTTATATCCAAGATAATCTATCGACATTCCATATGTCATCTGGATTCCCTTATATATAAGTGAAAGTGTATTCAGATGATCATGTCCGCAAAACATCCATTTAATAACACCATTCTCCACTGCTTTTTTAAAAAATGTTCCTTCAAACTTTGAAATTCCAAAATGCTCATTCTTCTCAGCAATACTGCCATGCTGATATATTACGCTTTTATCACCAAGCTTCATCTTACGGTATGCTTCCTTAAATTCCGCAGGCGGCATGTGGAAAAATGCCATCGCCTTAATATCCGGATTACATTTTTTCAAGTCATTAAGCCTGTTCATGCACCACTCAACCTGATCATCATGTATCCGGTCAAATCCGCTGTAAAACCAGCCTCCTTCACCATACATATTAGAATCAAGCATAACAAGTGGCAATAAAGCATTGCCATCTGAATCGGTAAGATTAATAAAGAAGTTTCCTACACCTGTAAGTTCTTTCCTGCCTTCAGTAAATATGCAATATTTCCCTTTCTTATAAATTTGCGCAAGTTCTTCCTTATTACAAGTCGAACCCATCTCGCAGTCGTGATTACCAAAAACAAGTGTATACGGAATTGCAAAGCTGTCCATGAATTTCATCAGCTTGTACGCCTGCTTTCTGTTATTAAGCGTACCCACCTTCGGCAGAAATGGAAATATAGAATCTCCAGTTAGCACTATCATATCAGGCTTTGCTTTATGAATAATCTTTGTTACTGCATTTAGCGCCAGCTTATCCTTCTTTCTTGATATAAAACCAAATCCCAGATGAAGGTCTGTAAGCTGCAATATCTTAAAATCTTTATTCTTATCAATTGTATATGTAAATGTTTCATTGTCTGTCTGCTTTAAATTGTCCGATTTATACATACTTTCATGCCTTTCTTTCTGGCACTAAAGTTAATGCCGGTGATATATTTAGCTGAGCGGAATTAATGCGCCGATAGCTGAAACTATCGTCGATACTACCATAAGAATCTGAAATGGCAGCGTTCCTATCACTCCACATATAGGACTGGCTCCTGCTTTCTTTCTTGATTTACCATATGTCAGAACGAGCATTATGCTCACCAGTACAACTACACCACTCATAATTCTTGTAAGTATTATAAAACTGCTTACTCCGAATATTGCAAATAATATACATGGAACTGTCGCTATAAGCCAGCTTACACGGTTGCCGATTCCAACCTGCTCATGCACGACATCTCTTAAAGCAAGTGTGTTACTCCAGAATGTTGTAAGCAGTGCAAAAAGCGAAAAGATACCTGCAAGAATAACTGCCCATTTTCCGATGCTCTCTCCAAGCTGCATATAAGCAAGTTCCTTATCTATTGTTCCCTTAGTTCCAAGAAGAACGGTAAGTGTTACAACAAGCACGAACGCTGACGACAGACCAAATCCTATGAATATTGATTTTCTTATCTTGCCCGGATTGCCGTCAAGCCCTTTAACGACCTGAATAACCGCCTGATTAGCTGATGTCGCAAATACAACCATACTATACAGCGCAAGCAGATTATTCCAATGGAAAGGTGCTGTATAGAATCCATTAACTGGATGTGTAAATGTTCCTACTGTCATAACTGCAACTATTCCCATAAGAAGTATTACAGCGTATTTCTGTGCAATTCCTACCGCCTTCATTCCCATAAATACAACAATTCCGGCAATTACATAATATATTATCTGCGCTGCCCACAGTGGAAGTCCGAACCAGTTCACAAATATCTGTGCCCCACCGTTAATATTGCCGCTCACTCCTATCATAATCGCAAGCCCATACACCACAAAAACAATCCAGCTGAATACCTTCTTCATAACTCCGTGGAACAATTCCCCCTCAAAGCTTTTTACAAGCTGTACACCACCGTTGTTATACGAAAGTTCCGCAATTATAAGATGTAGAATTACATTAATGATGTAAGCCGCTCCTACCATCCAGATGACATCAATCATACTATTCTTCGTTGCAAGATACGGAACTGCTATTATTCCCGTTCCTATACTGTTTCCCACAATCATGCTTATTGCCTCAAATGTGGTGAGCTTTGCTTCTGATTTTATTGCCATGTGTGCCTCCTTTTTACTTAGAATATAATGCATCATTTCTAGAAAGAAGATATACACAATATTGATTCATACTTATTCCTTCTTTCTTAGAATGTTCTACAAGAGAACGATGCAGACTTCGAGGTATTCTAAGTTTAAACTGCCCTGAATATTCGTCTAAGCTATCCGGTTCATGTATCTCTATTCCTTCTTCCAAAGCTGCCTCTAACCATGCCTTTTTGGCATCAATAGCATTTGCTACTGCTGACTCAATAGTTTCACCACATGTAAGACATCCCGGAAGTTCTGGATACGAAACTACATATCCGCCTTCTTCTCTATCCTCTATAATTTCCATACGATAATTCATTGCCATATAATCGTTAAGCGTTTTCATTATTCATTGCCTCACTTTCAACAATCTCTTTTACCATCTCTACATATACTTTTTTAATTGGTTCGTGTCTGGGTATTGTAATTGGCTGACAGCCTGGTTTCCTAAATGTATAATGACTGCTTCCACTCCTCGGCGCATTCATTTTATAACCATAGCTTTCCATTACTTTTCTTAATTCATCAAAACGAATATCCTTTGATAAATTAGATATTCTCATTAATAATTTATCCCATTTGGACATTACAAATACCCCCTATCTATATTATATATGGTGTCATATACGGTGTCAATCTATTTCGAAATTATCTCATGTAATTGTATATGTATATTATCATTATTTTATATCATATTCAATATATCATATATAAACATTTTATTAAGTATAGTATCCATCCGTATTTGACCACAACCGCCCCCAGTGCTATATTATGTACAAAAAACGCGCATACAGAAAAGGAACAAACGCAATGAGCAGAAATGATGAAAACAATTATACACTGCGTCCTCTTACTATAGATGACGCTGAAGAATACAATGCACTCTTAAGATATGCCTTTCAGGTAACAGAACAGGAGCTTGCTGAGACAGGCTGGAAGGATGATGAGATTACCCAGTCCAAATTCCCAGTTCTTCAAAGAGCTGATGTACTTGGCTGCTTCAATGGTAATGATCTGATTGCACAGTTTGCGGTGTATCCACTTGATATGAACATTTACGGTGTTAAATACAGCGTAGGCTTCGTTACAAGCGTATGTACTTATCCTGAATACACAGGACATGGAATTATGAAAAGACTGATGATTCAGAGCCTTATACGAATGAGAGATGCTCACAAATCATTTGCTTTGCTGTATCCTTATTCAATTCCATTATACCGTGGTCTTGGCTGGGAAATTATCTCTAACAAGATGACTTATACAATCAAGGATACACAGATTCCAAGAAAGCTTAATGAGCCCGGTTATGTCAGACGAGTTTCATGGGACGACAAAGAATTTAAAGAACTTCATACCAAATTTGCTGAAAAGACTCATGGCTGTCTATATAGAAATAACCTTGCATGGGAAGAATACTGGCGCTGGGACGAGGACGACACTTCTGTTGCCATCTATTATTCTAAGGACGATGTTCCTTACGGATATATGGTATACATGATAAGTTCTGATGTCATGCATGTTAAAGAAATGATTTATCTTAACCGCGAGGCACAGCTTGGCTTGTGGGAATTCATACACGCCCATGATTCAATGATTGACGAAGTGCGTGGAAACAACTACTACAGTGAGCCAATCGCATTTGAACTCGATGACAGCGATATTAAAGAGACAATCCGCCCATACACAATGGGTCGAATTATTGATATCAGACAATTCTTTGCCAAATATGCATGCGACCCGGACGAGCCTTCTGTATGTATACGCTTCTACATTGAAGATGACCTCCTTGCATGGAACAACGGTTACTTTACATACCTTTTTGATAATGGAAAATGTATTGAAACCGAACAGCAGCCTGATTACGAAGTATCCATGTCAATCGGCACATTAACTACATTAATGCTTGGTTACAAGACTGCTGAAAAGCTTCACGTCATGGACAAGATACAGGCATCAGATGAAGCTGTTGAACATCTGGATGACATACTTTTCCATAGAATTCCGTATGTGTCGGATTATATCTGATTATGATGCTGATATGATTTTTTAACACAAAAGCCCATAGAATCTGCTTCTATGGGCTTTCCTATCAATTATTATTCAATTTCTCATTCCTTATAACCAATATTATTGTTACCAAAACATTTGTAATATGAAATACCTGTTAATTTCTCAATTACATTTCTTGTTTCCTCAGAAACGTCCTCTTTTCTACCACCTGCATGGACTCTGTCAAGCTCGTCAATGACAATCTTACACCTGTATAGAAGAATGGCAGTGGTGAATCCTTGCCAAGCATTCCGATGAAGAAGCATAAGCGGAATACCTGTAAGTATAAAGAATCTTCTTCGTCCAAACTTCCTTCCAAGCTTAGTTCTGTAAAAGCTGTCTGTAATAAATCCCATCAAAGGATTAAGAATTACATCAAGATATGTTGCAATTGAAAATATAAGTGTAGCCTTAACAACCGACATATTACAAAATATCAAGTGTTAAAAAATAGAAAGTTTAATAAAAATGTGCTATAAAATATATATCATTAACATTTGGGGGTATTTATGTTAAATATTACAGAAAAATCAGAAGATGAAGCTGCTAAAGACTATGTACTCAGACAGCTTATTGACAACATTGTCCACACCAACCTGCTGCCGGGTCAGAAGCTTGAAGCACCTGAACTCTGCTCACTTATGCATGTCAGCAATAATCCTTTACGCGAGGCAGAATTAGAGCTTGCCCAGTCAAAGCTGATAGAGATAAAACCTAAGATTGGCGCATATGTATCATATGTCAATACAGATATCGTAGAACAGCTCCGCGACTTGCGCTGTGTACTTGAGACGCAGCTTGCTGTTGAAGCATGCGATATACTGACAAAGAACCAGCTTGATTCCTTATATGAAAATGTAGCTTTATGGGAAATGTATATCAAACGAGGTGATGAAGAAAAGATTTTCACACTTGATAAAGAATTTCACGGAAGCCTGTATAAAATGTGTGGCAAAACAGTTTGGTATAACCTTGTCGAAAGCATGGCACCACATTTTGACAGAACTACAGTCTTAAGTTTCAGATGCAAGGAAACAGGAAGAATCTTAAAAGACCATGGTGAACTTGTAGCTGCCATCGAGAAGAAAGACAAAGAAAAAGCTGCCCATATATCACAGCGACATATGAGCAGATATTCTGAAAATATTGATGCAATCAGGAAAATGTTCCCTGAGTACTTTAATGATTAAATACGTGTTGTCCACTTTCCACAGTCCCACACATCAGTCGCAAGACCATCGTAGAACTCCGGTTCGTGGCACACCATAAGTATACTGCCCTTATATGCCATAAGGGCTCTTTTTAATTCATCCTTGGCATCCACATCAAGGTGGTTAGTAGGCTCATCAAGCACAAGAATGTTGCTCTCCCGGTTAATCAGCTTGCACAGACGCACCTTTGCCTGCTCTCCACCAGAAAGAACCTTAACCTTGCTCTCGATATGCTTGGTTGTAAGACCACATTTGGCAAGGGCTGAACGAACCTCATACTGTGTATATCCTGGAAATTCCTGCCATATCTCCTCAAGACATGTAGTTTCAATTCCAGCCGGAGTCTCCTGTTCGAAATATCCTATCTCAAGATAATCGCCCTGCTCAACATCACCTGACAGAGGCTTGATAAGTCCTAATATACTCTTCAATAATGTAGATTTACCTATACCGTTAGCACCAGTAAGCACAATCTTCTGGCCTCGCTCCATCTCTAAGTTAAGCGGACTTGAAAGCGGCTCATCATAACCGATAACAAGGTCGTGTGTCTGGAAAATATATCTTCCCGGTGTTCTCGCAGTCTTGAAATTAAACTCTGGCTTTGGCTTCTCTGCTGCCAGCTCTATAATATCCATATTATCAAGCTTCTTCTGTCTCGACATCGCCATATTTCTTGTGGCAACCCTCGCCTTATTTCTTGCAACGAAATCCTTAAGCTCCGCAATCTCCTGCTGCTGCTTATTGTAAGCCGCCTCAAGCTGTGCCTTCTTCACGGCATACACCTTCTGGAAATTATCATAATCGCCTGTATAACGGTTCAGCTCCTGATTATCCATATGATAAATAACATTTATAACACTGTTAAGGAATGGAATATCGTGCGATATCAGTATAAATGCGTTCTCATAGTCCTGCAGATATCTCTTAAGCCACTCAATATGCTCCTTATCAAGATAGTTAGTAGGCTCATCAAGAAGAAGGATGTCCGGTTTTTCAAGAAGCAGCTTGCCTAGCAGTACCTTAGTTCTCTGTCCGCCTGAAAGCTCAGTTACATCTTTATCAAGTCCAAGCTCAGATAGTCCCAATGCTCTTGCAACTTCCTCAACCTTCGCATCTATCATATAGAAATCATGCATTGTAAGAAGGTCCTGAATAGTTCCCGCTTCCGCCATCAGCTTGTCCATCTCTTCTGGTGATGCGTCGCCAAGCCCGGCATATATCTCATTCATCTGATTCTCCATGTCATACAGAAAGTCAAATGCTGATGCAAGCACTGACTGGATTGTCATGCCCTTCTCAAGCACAGCATGCTGGTCGAGATATCCAACTCTGACATTCTTTGCCCACTCAACCTTTCCCTCGTCAGGCATAAGCTTGCCTGTTATTATATTCATAAATGTGGATTTACCTTCGCCGTTGGCTCCCACTAATCCAATCTTATCAAGCCTGTTAAGCTGGAAAGACACATTATTAAAAATCGCTCTGTCGCCAAATCCGTGTGTAAGTCCGGTTACTGTAAGTAAACTCATATGGTGTTTCCTTTTCTTTTTTATATAAACTTAAGAGAGGCTATCAATTAATAACCTCTCAATGATTTTTAATTACAGTATCATACATTTAAAATATTAGCAATGCTTATTTGACA
>QRVH01000025.1 GCA_003458705.1 Eubacterium sp. AF22-9
ATTCCAATATTTGCATCATTCGCCAATATATAAATACTTTTGCCTATTTGTTCATTTAAGAATTTTGCCAGTTTATCAATAAATCTCCTTATCTCCTCAGCAGAATTCTCTAAAATATTAAAAAAAATCTCTTCCACCTCGTATTTCATTCCAATATTTGCATCATTCGCCAATATATAAATACTTTTGCCTATTTGTTCATTTAAGAATTTTGCCAGTTTATCAATAAATCTCCTTATCTCCTCAGCAGAATTCTTCTTGTACATATCAGAAAAACATATTAAAATTATAAGATCCGGAATCCATTTCTTTCAACAATTATATCAACCAGTTCAAGTATATCTCTCTCATAGAATTTTACTTGTCCCTGATAATACTCATCTATATCCTCCCATATGTATTTCCACATGTTTTTAAGTGGATCTATACCTCTAAATTCAAGTTTTTTATAATTAAGTTCTCTATTTTGATGCAAATAGTCAATCGCTGCCAACTCTGTGCACGGACCACATCCCACTGACATAACTTTTAAAGTATCTAGCTTCATTATATCTCTAAATTGTCTCAATCCATACACAACTTCTGAAGCGTACCTATAACTATATCTACAATAATAGTAATCAGCCATATTAACGCAATCATATGTTCTTTTTTCACTATCCTTTTCTGGATAATGAATCTTCCTTAAACATTCAGCACAATTACTTTCGTTACAAATCTCACGTTTACAATATTCGCACTGACAACCATCCTTATTTTGACTATACCTTTCATCGCATTCATATATAAGATTATTTATAAGCATATTCTATACCTCCGCAAGTGTATTTTCAGCCTTTTCCGTCACAATATATCTCCCTCGGCTCCTTATCATCTTGATATACCCCGCATCAATTAATTCTCTGATAATCTGATTTGCTTTAAGCTTGCTGCACGGTACTAAGTCTGCTATTTCTTGCTGGTTAAGTGGACAAAAACTATTCCCTTCCACAGAAATCTGATGTTGATAAATAATCTGCAATACTTTCATCCTGTCATTCATAAAAAAATCTAATTCTCCCATACCGACCATCCTTACAAATAAATCAGTTCATTTATTAAACCATTATATCACCATTACAGATTATATTCAACAACCATTCCTATTATCTTGACTTTTGTTCAGGAAATAATTTTGCTCCTTCTTGGCTCTCTATAGTTTGTTCCCTCTTCACATACACCTTTCCTCGTATCTCACAATCCACCTTTTCAACCGCCTCATCAAAAAACCTGTCCTTAAAAGCCTCTCCATACTTTGCAAGAAGTTTCGCTCGTGCTCTGTGAGTTTCTTTATCTCTGACTGCTTGTCTCTCCGCAATCAATTCCTCCATATCCTCTGCAGCAACAGCTTTAACCTTAGTATCATATACATCCCTTAATTCTCTTTTTTCCTCATTCAACTGCTCATACTGATTTTCAAGACTCGATAACAATCGCTCGCACATCTTTGAAATCTTCAATTTCTTTTTCAAATCTTTTTCAAGTAATAACTCCGCATCCAATTTCGATTGCAATAACATCTCCCGGAGCTCATACACTTCCTCCTCCAACTTTTCAATTGCTTCTCTTAGCTGTAATCGTTCAACACCAGAAGTTGTTTCCACTGACCGTTTAGCGTACTTTGATTTCAATTCCTGCTTGGCATCCATCTCTTCGCGAATAGCCAAAACCTTCTCAACTTCTTCCGTGTTCTGAATTAAATCTTCTTTTATTTTTCTTTGCTCCTCCACATTATCTATCTGCACATATTCTATACAGATAAAATGACTTCGCAATTGTTCCAAAAATAACGCCAGATCTTTCAGTTTTTTCTTCACTTCATATGCAATCCGCTTAAAGCATGAGCTTACACTGAAAGACTATTCTGAATTTGTTGATATCCTTAAATATAAGAATCGCAATCCAAACAAAGCCGATAGAGACAGACTGACAAAAGATGAAATTGATAAGCTATGGACTATGAAAGATGACAAGTATTATCAGATTGTACTAATGCTGATTTACAATAGTGTGAGAATATCAGAATTGCTAGACTTAAAAAAAGAAAATGTTCATCTTGAGGAGCAATACTTTGATGTGATTGACAGTAAAACTGAAAATGGAATCCGTAAGGTGCCTATTGCAAATAAAGTATTAGAATTTTACAAAGGCTGGTTTAATGATGGCATTGATTCAGATTATCTGCTTCATACAGATGATGGTAAGCACTTCTTATATCGCAATTATTATGATAGCTATTTCAAACCACTAATGAAGAATCTCTATATTGAACGAACACCACATTGTTGTAGACACACCTGTATATCAATGCTTGCAGATGCACGTGTGAATCAAACCACAATTAAAAAGATAGTTGGTCATGCCGGTGCCATGACTCTAACAGAAAAAGTCTATACCCATATGGATATAGGAGAATTAGTTAAAGCAATAAACCTAATATAAGCTAAATGATGCTTTTAAGTTACTTTCGCTGACAGAAAGGATTTTTATTATGAATGATTTAGTATTAAGCGATTCATTCGCAGATTACTTCGTAATCTTGCTCATATCGCGCTGTCGCGCTATATTTACCGTTGAATTATTGTCTGCTAGTGCAAGCACTATCATCCAATATTCATCAGCAAATGCATCGCTTGTAGAAACACGCAAAAGGGATGTCTCCCAACCAGATAAATCTGATGGAAAACATCCCTAATAATTTACATATATATGTCTATTGTATGTTACTTTTAAGTTACTTGTTTGTTACTTATCTACCCAAATCAAGCACTTTTCAGCAACACCCACAACTCTTGAAATCCAGCAAATAAGCCATTTCCCGAACTTCCAAAAGTAGCACATATTATCTCTTTGAGAACTGTGGAGCACGACGAGCTGCCTTGAGACCGTACTTCTTTCTTTCCTTCATTCTTGGATCTCTTGTTAAGAAACCAGCCTTCTTAAGTGATGGACGGTACTCGTCTGAATCAACCTGAAGAAGTGCTCTTGAGATACCATGTCTGATAGCACCAGCCTGACCTGTGTATCCGCCACCGTGTACGTTAACGATTACATCGAACTTGTCAGCTGTCTCTGTGAGAGCTAATGGCTGCTTTACAACAACCTTAAGTGTCTCAAGACCGAAATACTCATCAAGTGATCTCTTATTTATTGTGATATTACCTGTACCTGGTACTAAATATACTCTAGCAATACTGCTTTTTCTTCTACCTGTTCCGTAGAACTTTCCGTTTGCTTTCTTAGCCACTGTTAATTCCTCCTTATATGTGTCCTTATATTAAAACTTTAATACTTCTGGCTTCTGAGCTGCCTGCTCATGATCTGGACCAGCATAAACATGAAGCTTTGTGAACATCTGACGTCCTAAAGGTCCCTTTGGAAGCATTCCCTTAACAGCAAGCTCGATAACCTTCTCAGGCTTCTTTTCCATCATTTCCTTAAGTGTTGTTTCCTTTAAACCACCAACATAGTCTGAGTGGCTGTAGTAAACTTTCTGGTCAAGCTTCTTTCCTGTAAACTTAACCTTATCAGCGTTAATTACGATAACATTGTCACCACAGTCAAGGAATGGTGTGTAAGTTGGCTTATTCTTTCCTCTTAACACAGCAGCAACCTGTGATGCTAAACGACCTAATGTATAATCTGCAGCATCTACTACATACCATTTTCTTTCGATTGTAGATGCACTAGCCATATAAGTTTTCATTAGTTTTCCTCCTGAAATATTGCTATAATGCTTAATTATTAATGTATATAAATGTCTCTCCGGGGCATTGGTGAAACACTTAAAACCTTAATTATGGGCGCACTTATCACGCCACATTTCTGAATTATATAACACATAACCACGTGTGTCAATATACTTTTGCAAATGTTTTATCCAAAAAAGTTATCCACATCAGACAACCCTTGCGTCATCATTATCCACATATTCAATGCCAACAAGTGTAAGTCCCTGTGGAGGAGCAGTCTGCCCTGCAACAGTCCTGTCCTTTGCCTCTAACATCTGCTTCACATATTCAGGCTTGAATCTTCCTTTTCCTACCTGAATAAGCGTGCCTGTAATAATTCTTACCATGTTGTATAAGAATCCATTTCCTTTAATACGGATTATTATCTCACTGCCTTCCTGCAGAACCTCAAGTGAATATATAGTCCTGACAGTCGATTCTGCCTGAGTTCTCACACAACAGAAGCTTTTGAAATCATGTTCACCAACAATATATACGGCAGCTTCTTTCATCTTTTCAATATCAATACTACCTGCAACATGCCATGTGAAATTGCGCTTCTGAGGCAACGGAACAGCAGTATTAAGTATGCGGTATTCGTAAGTCTTTCTTGTGTTACAGTGCCTTGGGTGAAAATCAGAAGACACTTCCCATGAATCCTGAATAACAATTGAATCCGGCAGGAATCTGTTTAGTGCAAATGTGAATCTGTCTCCAGGTATTGTCGATTCCGTATCAAATACAGCTACATTTCCATATGCATGCACACCTGCGTCTGTACGGCTTGCTCCGGTCACATGCACATTTTCACCGGTAAGCTCGCGAATTGCCTTGTCAAGATACATTTCTATAGTTGGTGCTTCCGGCTGAATCTGCCAGCCGGAATATTCTGTTCCATCATAAGCTACGATAAGCTTTATTCTTCGCATGGCGTTCCTCCTTAAAAGCCAGAATCAAACTATTATAAATGTCATATCTGTATACACACTGATTATATTAACTTAAGCGTAACCTTAACCACAATAATGCATGCAAGATACAATGCGATAATAAGATATGCATTAATATCTCTTCTGGAGTATTTCAGCGGCTTCATCTTAGTTCTTCCTTCAGAACCGTGATAACATCTCGCCTCCATAGCCATTGCAAGTTCATTAGCCCTTCTGAACGCTGATATGAATAAGGGCACAAGAATAGGTATCATGCTTTTGCCTTCTTAATAATATTACCTGACTCAAAGTCTGCACCTCGCGCCATCTGTGCCTTCATTATCTTATCTGTTTCCTCAATAAGAATTGGGATAAACCTCAATGCAATAGACATCATCATTGCAATTTCATGAACCGGAACTTTAATGTACTTAAGAAATCCAAGTCCCTTTTCAAGCCCGTCTGTAAGGTTATTAGGCGTTGTTGTAAGTGTCATAAGGGATGAACCCATAATAAGAAAAATAAGCCTTATAACCATGAATACAGCCGTATTAAGGCCTTCATGCGTTATCGTCAGCTTCCATATCTTAATAAGAGGAGTTCCTGGCGTCAGAAACAGATTAAATGCCGCACTGATTACAATTAATATTACAATTGCCTTAAGACCTTTAACAATGAATTTAAGAGGTATCTTTGACAGTGCAATTACAATCGCCAAAAATGCTGCTACAACCAGATACAGCCATATATTACTTCCCAGAAACAGGGATATTACGAATATTAAGGTACCCATAAGCTTAACTCTCGGGTCCAGTCTGTGTATTACCGAATCTGCCTGATAATACTGCCCTATTGTTATATCTCGAATCATATTACTTCCTTTATCTTAAGGCAGCCAGAATGCTTTCCTTCGCTTCATTAATTGTGATAGCATCTGTATTAACATCAAAGCCTGCCTGTTTTAAATCATTCATCAAATAAGTTACCTGTGGTGCTGCTAGTCCTATTGCCTCCAGCTCCTTATAATGCCTGAATACATTTCTTGGAGTGTCATCATATGTCAGCACACCATCATTCATTACCATAATTCTGCTCACATAGTTAGCAACATCATCCATGCTGTGTGACACAAGAATAATAGTCATTCCTGTCTCTTCCCTTAAATACTTAAGACAATTAAGAATATCATCTCTTCCCTTAGGGTCAAGGCCAGCCGTTGGTTCATCCAGAATAAGAACATCTGGTTTCATCGCAAGTACACCTGCAATGGCAACCCTTCTCTTCTGTCCACCTGACAAATCAAATGGCGACTGATAAAACATATTATCATCTATTCCAACCAGTCTTAACGACTCAAATGCTCTGATTTCAACCTCCTTTTGTGAAAGGCCAAGGTTCTTAGGACCAAAACATACATCTTTGAATATCTCAGTCTCAAAAAGCTGGTGTTCAGGATACTGAAAAACCAGTCCTACCCTGCTTCTTAATTCTTTCATATTAAAGCCCTGCTCATATATATCTCTGCCATTGTAATATATATGGCCTTCAGTCGGTTTAACAAGTCCATTAAGATGCTGTATAAATGTGGATTTACCCGAACCTGTATGACCAATAAGTCCGACAAATTCACCATCTTCTATTGCACAGCTCACATTTTTCAAAGCCTGCCTCTCAAAGCCAGTGCCTTTTTCATAAATATAGCTGATATTATCTACTATTATTGACATTGAAACCCTCATTTCTAACTCTAATGAGTTCCTCTGTAAATTCTTCTGAAGTCAATATTCCATTCTTTAATGGAACTCCTTCCTTCTGAAGTTCATAGGCTAATTCTGTAACATGTGGCACATCAAGTCTCAATTCCTTTAATTTCTCTACCTGTGAGAATATTTCTCTTGGTGTTCCTGACATTACCAGCTTTCCATCATCCATTACATAAAGCTTGTCTATATCGATTACTTCTTCCATATAATGAGTGATAAGTATAACCGTTACATTTTCCTGCCTGTTCAATTCATGAAGCACATTAAGTACATCCTTTCGTCCCAATGGATCAAGCATTGCCGTTGGTTCATCTAATACAATACATTTTGGCTTCATTGCTACAATTCCCGCAATCGCTACCCTCTGCTTCTGTCCTCCAGATAGCTTGTTTGGCGACTGGTTTCTGAAAGCATACATTCCTACTGCTTTCAGGCTTTTTTCAACTCGTTCCCATATTTCTTCCGTTGGAACACCAATATTCTCTGGTCCGAATCCAACCTCTTCATCAACAAGAGTTCCAACTATCTGGTTATCAGGGTTCTGAAATACCATTCCGGCAGTCTGTCTTACCTTTAAAGTATTCTCCTCTTCCCTTGTGTCCATACCATCAACCCACACAGTTCCCTCTGTCGGCATAACGAGCGCATTCAGATGTTTTGCAAATGTTGATTTACCAGAGCCGTTATGACCTAACACGGCAACAAAATCGCCCTGCTTAATGTCAATACTCACATTATCAACAGCTTTAGTTATTCCCTCAACATTACCATCTTCATCTCGTCTTATATATTCAAATGTGAGGTTTTTTGCTTTAACTATTCCCATATGACCTCCTGCCCTTTTAAGTCTTACCGCAGATTCCAAAAAAAGCGGATAAGTTTCCTTACCCGCTTAAATTGCAATTGAAATTAAACTAATTCAAGAAGAACTTCCATTGCTGCATCACCTTTTCTTAAACCGATCTTAACGATTCTTGTATAACCGCCCTGACGACCAGCATACTTAGGTGCGATCTCATCAAATAACTTGTTTGTAAGATCAACAGTCTTAGTATTCTTCTTCTTTCCAGCAGCTGCTGTAGGAACTTCTGTAACTGTGTAAAGAACCTTATCCATCTGCTTTCTAGCATGAAGTCTTGAAGGAAGATCCTTCTTGATTTCCTTCTCTACTGTCTCATATACAGTAACCTTCTTGCCATCAACAACTTCCTTAACTCTCTTGCCTTCAGCATCCTTCTTAGGAACCTTTGCTGAAACCTTAACTGTCTCGAAGTTATCTTTCTCTTTAACTGCAAGTGTGATGAGCTTTTCAGCCATCTTCTTTACTTCCTTGGCTCTTGCCTCTGTAGTAACAATCTTGCCATTCTCGATTAATGCTGTTACCTGACTTCTTAATAAAGCCTTTCTCTGGCTAGATGTTCTGCCGAGCTTTCTATATTTTGCCATGATTTACCTCCATTTGTAACAGCTACACATGCGCTTATGGACTTACTGTATAGCCGCCGTATCTACAAATTAATCTTCGTTAGGTCTAAGATGTAAGCCCATTTCCTTAAGCTTAAGGAGAACTTCATCTAAAGACTTCTTACCTAAGTTTCTTACCTTCATCATATCATCTGATGTCTTGTTGCAAAGCTCTTCAACTGTGTTGATACCAGCTCTTCTAAGACAATTAGATGAACGAACAGATAATTCAAGATCTTCAATGCTCATTGAAAGGACCTTAGTAGTCTCATCCTCTTCCTGCTCAACCATGATTTCCACTTTCTGAGCGTTCTCTGAAAGATTGATGAATCCCTTTAAATGTTCACTTAAAACCTTAGCTGCGAGACTTAAAGCCTCATCTGGTTCTATTGTTCCATTAGTGAAAATATCAAGTGTAAGCTTATCAAAATCTGTATCCTGACCTACACGAGTATTCTGAACTGCCATATTAACTCTCTCTACTGGTGTGTAGATTGAATCAATAGCGATAACGCCTGCTGGCTGATCATCTCTCTTATTCTTCTCAGAGCTTACATAACCACGACCATTAGTGATTGTAAGTTCCATTGTGAGCTTGCTGTCTGCACCATTAAGATGTGCAATAACAAGATCCGGATTGATTATTTCAATATCAGGATCAACCTGAATATCTGATGCTCTAACTACACCTTCGCCTACGAAGTCAATATGTGCTTCTTTAGGCTCAACAGAATTTCCGTTGTTCTTGATTGATAACTGCTTGATGTTCATGACGATCTCAGTAACATCTTCCTTAACACCTGGAATTGAGCTGAATTCATGAAGTACACCTTCAATCTTGATACTGCTTACAGCTGTACCAACTAATGAAGAGAGCATAATTCTTCTTAAAGAATTACCTAATGTTAAACCATATCCTCTTTCGAGTGGCTCAACAACAAATTTTCCATACTTGCCATCTTCTGATTTTTCTGTCATCTCAATCTTTGGCATCTTGAAATTAAAATCTGCATCAACCATGTATAGTCCCTCCTTTTTATGGGTTTTATAAGTTTTATTCTATATTTCCGGTACGGATTACTTAGAATATAACTCGACGATAAGCATCTCGTTTACAGGAACGTCAATAACTTCTCTTGTAGGGATTGACTTAACTGATCCCTTAAGAGCGTCTGCATCTGCCTCTAACCACTCTGGAACAAGTCTTCCGTTAGTAGACTCAAGGATTTCCTTGTATCTTGCTGATGACTTAGACTTCTCTCTGATTTCGATAACATCTCCAGCCTTTACAAGGTATGAAGGGATGTTTACGCACTTACCATTAACTAATACATGCTTGTGATCAACGATCTGTCTTGCTTCTTTTCTTGTTCTAGCGAATCCTAATCTGAAAAGAACATTGTCAAGTCTGAGCTCGAGCATGATCATAAGGTTCTCACCAGTCATACCCTTCTGTCTCTCAGCCTTCTTATAGTAATTTCTGAAAGGCTTCTCTAATACACCGTAGATGAACTTAGCCTTCTGCTTCTCACGAAGCTGCATTCCATACTCGCTAACCTTTCTACCAGCGTTCTTTGCCTTTCTTCTAGATTTCTTATCTATTCCTAAATATACAGGATCCATTTCAAGAGATCTACATCTCTTGAGGACAGGTGTTCTATTAACTGCCATTGTAATCTTACCTCCCTAAATTAAACTCTTCTACGCTTTGGTGGACGGCATCCATTATGTGGAACTGGAGTAACATCCTTGATACTTGTAACTTCAAGACCAGCTGCTGAAAGTGCTCTGATAGCTGCTTCTCTACCTGAACCTGGTCCCTTAACCATAACGTCTACAGACTTTAATCCATGGATTAATGCAGCCTTTGTTGCTGTCTCAGCTGCCATCTGTGCTGCATAAGGAGTAGACTTCTTAGATCCTCTGAATCCGAGTCCACCTGCAGATGCCCATGATAAAGCATTTCCTTCTGCATCTGTTAATGTAACTATTGTATTATTGAAAGATGACTGAATATGTGCCTGTCCTCTTTCAACGTTCTTCTTAACACGCTTCTTTGTCACTTTTTTTGTAACTTTCTGAGCCATGATAACTAACCTCCTGTGAGTTTAACAATTCAATTATTTCTTCTTATTAGCTACAGTCTTCTTAGGACCCTTACATGTTCTTGCATTAGTCTTTGTCTTCTGACCTCTGCATGGAAGTCCCTTTCTATGACGGATTCCTCTGTAGCATCCGATTTCCTTTAATCTCTTAATGTTCATGGCAACTTCTCTTCTTAAGTCACCTTCTACTAAATGTTCTGGATCAGCATCGATAACCTTAGCAATCTTTGCAACTTCTTCATCTGTAAGATCCTTAACACGTGTATCTGGATTAACGCCAGCCTCTTCAAGAATCTTAGATGCTCTTACTCGGCCAATACCGTAAACATAAGTAAGTCCTATTTCAATACGCTTTTCTCTTGGTAAGTCTACACCTGAAATACGAGCCATGTGTTCTTTAACCTCCGTTTGATCAATTAAATTAATATTAATAATAAAGATAGAAAAATGTAGTCCGATTCCTACGCAGCTCGTTCTAAGCTCTATCCCCCGCTTTGAACGCCTGAAATGTGTGCGTCACCTTCAGTCTACTATATTTGATAGCAATGAACACCGTCAACTTATCCGGATGTGTCATCGCTGCAGCCGCAAAACTGTTCTCTGTCCATTATATTAAAGACAGAATTAGTTATAATACCAACTAGTGACATTGATACTATAACGCAGAAATATGAGAAGTACTTCTACTTCTCTGCTTCAGGGTAATTAGCCCTGTCTCTGCTTGTGCTTAGGGTTTTCACAGATAATTCTGATGCTGCCCTTTCTTTTAATGACTTTGCATTTTTCACAAATTGGTTTAACTGATGATCTAACCTTCACTGCAAAAGCCTCCTTTCAGACAAGTTCGGTTGCTATTATAGCACAACCTTTTCTATCAACGCAAGGAAAATTTTACAAAATTTATAAAGAATATTTTGTACATATATTCCTATTGTTTTTATTTATCTCTCCAAATGATTCTTCCCTTTGTTAAATCGTATGGTGATAACTCAATTGTTACCTTATCACCAGGAAGAATTCTGATGAAGTTCATTCTTAACTTACCACTGATTGTAGCAAGTATCTGATGTCCATTCTCAAGTTCTACTTTAAAAAATGCATTAGGTAATTTCTCAACTACCTTTCCTTCAATTTCAATTACATCTGTCCTTTGACATATAAGTTTACCTCCTATTATTTGGCACTGGTTTTAATCTGCTTAATCGCATATTTTATTTCTTCATTACTTATAAACAGGTTTTTCTCTATCTTTTCTGCAAGATCACTATCTTTTTGTTTTATGAGCTGAACATGTTTCAGCTTTTTCTTTTAAGTTTATCTGTCGGTCTTAATTTACCGTCCGACAGATAAACATATACATCATCAGATTCGAGAATCATATACACAGTACCTTTGTCATGGCCTGCTTTAGAACTTGCAAAATATCCCTTTATATCACTCATAGATGATTAACCTAAGATCTTAACTATTGCAGCAAATACATCATCCATAGGCTGTGTACCATCAACTTCCTTAAGTACACCCTTTCCTGAATAGTATTCAATCAATGGCTGTGTCTGCTCATGATATACTGAAAGTCTGTTCTTTACTGTCTCTGGCTTATCGTCATCTCTTAAGATAAGCTTCTCGCCACATGCATCACATATTCCTTCAACCTTTGTTGGATTGAACTGGATATGGTATGTTGCTCCACAACCTACACATGCTCTTCTTCCAGACATTCTGTTTATTATATTTTCATCAGGAACTTCGACATTGATTGCATAGTCAACTGACTCTCCATTAGCACTAAGAGCCTTATCAAGTGCCTCTGCCTGAGGAATTGTTCTTGGGAATCCATCAAGTACATATCCGTTAGCACAATCTGCTTCCTTGAATCTGTCCATGATAAGATCTACTACTAATTCATCAGGTACGAGCTCTCCCTTATCCATGTATGTCTTTGCCTTCTGTCCAAGCTCTGTATTGTTCTTAATATTAGCTCTGAAAATATCTCCTGTAGAGATATGTGGTATAGCATATTTTGCTGCTATCTTCTTAGCCTGTGTACCTTTACCTGCTCCTGGAGCACCTAACATAATTATCTTCATAATATTTTCTCCATTCCAAAATCATAAATATTCGTAATAAATCATAATACACAAAGGACTTACCCGGCATAAACCGGGCAAGTCAATATTTTATACTAATATCATCCGTGATATAAAGAATTACTCACTGAGGAATCCCTTATAGTAACGATTGCACATCTGAGACTCAATCTGCTTTAATGTCTCAAGTACAACACCAACAATAATGATAATTGATGTTCCACCGAATGAAACAGAAGCATTAAAGAATCCTGTACACATTATTGGAATGAGGGCAATTATTAAAAGTCCGACAGCTCCAATAAATACGATATAATTAAGTATTTTGTTAAGATATTCGCTTGTAGACTTACCAGGTGTTATTCCTGGGATAACTCCACCAGCCTTCTTTAAGTTATCAGCTACCTCAATTGGGTTAAATGTTATGGATGTATAGAAGTATGCGAATATTATAAGCAGTACTATGTATACTAATAAACCAATTGAATACTTTGGAGCTTCAACTCTGCACCAGTATGATGAGCTGAGATATCTGGTCCACTCATATGATTTACCAAATAACTGGGCGATTATAACTGGGAACTGCATAAGTGATGATGCGAAAATAATTGGCATAACACCTGCAGTATTAACCTTTAATGGAATGTTTGTTGACTGTCCGCCAACTGTTCTTCTACCGCTGACCTTCTGAGAGTACTGAACAGGAATTCTTCTCTCTCCATCCTGAAGGAAGCATACAAGAACTACCATAACAATAAGAATTGCTAATATTATTACTGCTGCTAAAACACCCTTTGCAGGTGTCTTTGGTGCAACAAATGTGCTATATAATGTAGCAAAATCACTAGGCATACCTGATATGATATTAATTAAAAGTACAATTGAAATACCATTTCCAACACCCTTTTCAGTGATTCGCTCACCAAGCCACATTAATACTGCTGAACCAGCTGTAAGTGCAGCTATAACTACGATTATACATACTACATAATGCAATGTGCTAAGCTGTGCTGAATCCTTGATAAGACCTGATCTACCAAATCCAACCGCCATAGCGATACTTTCTATTAAAGAAAGACCAATTGTTACGTATCTTGTAATCGATGCAATCTTCTTTCTACCATCTTCTCCCTCTTTCTGCATTTCCTCTAATTTAGGAATTGCAATTGTGAGAAGCTGCATAATGATTGAAGATGTGATATATGGTGTTATGCTCAGCGCAAAGAGGGACATTCTTTCGAATGAACCTCCTGTAAAAGCACTGAGATAACTTAAATCACCAGTATTAATTCCACTAAGTAAGCTACTAAAATAATTGGTGTCTACACCAGGGATTGGAAGTAAACTTCCAACTCTGACAACAACAAGAATTAATAATGTATATATTATCTTTTTTCTTATATCTTTGTTCTTAAAAGCGCCTACAAGTGTTTTAAACATATTAGATCACCTCGCAGGTTCCGCCGAGAGCCTCGATCTTCTCCTTAGCTGCAGCACTGAATGCGTTAGCCTTAACAGTAAGCTTCTTTGTAAGCTCGCCGTTTGCAAGAATCTTGATTCCGTCCTTAGGATCTTTAACGATTCCTGACTCGATTAATGTATCAACAGTAACCTCTGCACCGTTATCAAAACGATCTAATACATTAACATTAATAGCAACGAATTCCTTACGGTTTCTGTTAGTGAATCCTCTCTT
Organism: Eubacterium sp. AF22-9; assembly: GCA_003458705.1. Classification (GTDB taxonomy): domain Bacteria; phylum Bacillota; class Clostridia; order Lachnospirales; family Lachnospiraceae; genus Lachnospira. The sequence continues at coordinate 13,818 of QRVH01000025.1, forward strand.
AGGAATTCTTCTATATAATGGCATCTGGCCACCTTCAAAACCTGGTCTTGGTGCTCCTGAACGAGCTTTCTGTCCTTTATGACCCTTACCAGCTGTCTTACCGTTACCTGAGCCATGTCCACGACCTCTTCTGAAATTATCGCTTAATACTGAACCTTCTGCAGGTCTCAAATTAGATAAATCCATCATTGCACCTCCTTATCTGTAATTAGATTTCTTCTACCTTTAACATATAACCAATCTGCTGAATCTGTCCTCTTGTAGCAGCATTATCTGGAAGTTCAACTGTCTTATGCATCTTTGTAAGACCCATAGCTTCAACAGTTTTTCTATGCTTAGGAACAGCGCCGATTGGAGACTTAACTAAAGTTATTCTTAACTTCTCAGCCATTTTAACCTCCATCTCCTGCTTAGCAGGAATCACAATTTAATTAACCAAGGATCTCGCTAACTGACTTTCCACGAAGTCTTGCAACTTCTTCTGGAGTCTTCATAGACTTAAGTCCTTCGATTGTTGCTAATACAACATTCTGCTTGTTGTTTGATCCAAGTGACTTTGTACGGATATTCTTGATACCTGCAAGCTCAAGGATTGAACGTGCTGGACCACCAGCGATGATACCAGTACCTTCTGGAGCTCTCTTTAATAATACTGTAGCTCCTCCGAACTTTCCAAGAAAATCATGTGGAACTGAACCGTTCTCATCGATTGGAACTTCTACTAAATGTTTGATAGCATCTTCTTTTCCCTTGCGGATAGCTTCTGGAATTTCAGCTGCCTTACCAACACCTGCACCTACGTGTCCGTTGCCGTCACCAACAACTACTAATGCTGCAAAACGCATGTTACGTCCGCCCTTTACAACCTTTGTTACACGCTTGATTGATACTACATTATCATTTAATTCTAACTGACTAGCATCAATTATTGTACGTTTCATACTGTAATCTCCCTTCCGCTTAGAATTCAAGGCCAGCTTCACGAGCTGCCTCTGCTAATGCCTTAATTTTACCTGCATAAATGAAACCGCCTCTGTCATAAACAACAGTCTTGATTCCCTTTTCTAATGCTCTCTTTGCTACGACTGTACCAACAGCAGCTGCTGCTTCAACATTATTTGTCTTCTCAAGCTCTGCCTTAACTTCCTTATCAAGAGTTGATGCTGATACAAGTGTCTTTCCAACTGTGTCGTCAATAATCTGAGCATACATATGATTATTGCTTCTGAACACAGCTAAACGTGGTCTTTCTGCAGTACCACTGAAACGATTACGTAATCTTCTATGCTTCTGTTCACGAACTACTGTTCTTGATTTCTTACTAACCATTATGTTTTCTCCTTTAATTATTTCTTACCAGTCTTACCAACTTTACGTCTGATAACTTCATCAGCATACTTGATACCCTTGCCCTTATATGGCTCTGGAGCTCTCTTTGCTCTGATTTCAGCTGCGTACTGGCCAACTGCTTCTTTACTGATACCTTTAACAATGATGATGTTTGTTCCATCAAGAACTGTTTCAATTCCTTCTGGATCTTCCATCTCAACTGGATGAGAGTAGCCTAATGAAAGAACTAACTTCTTGCCCTGCTTCTGTGCTCTATAACCAACACCGTTAACTTCAAGCTTCTTCTCATAGCCTTCTGTAACACCAATAATCATGTTATGAATAAGTGTTCTTGTAAGTCCATGTAATGACTTCATCTTCTTTAAGTCATTTGGTCTTGAAACAACGATTTCAGAACCTTCCTGCTTAATGTCCATCTCTGCTGGTAAAACTCTCTCAAGAGTTCCCTTTGGACCCTTTACAGTCACTTTATTATTTTCTGCAATCTCAACAGTAACTCCTGCTGGGATAGCGATAGGCATTCTTCCTATACGTGACATGCCGTGCACCTCCTAATTATAATGAGGGAAACATTCATATACGCTGAACTACGATGGGATAGGATTCCCGTTTCCCTGTGTGTAAGTGTTCAATAATTACCAAACGAAGCAAAGAACTTCTCCACCAACGCCGAGCTTTCTAGCTTCCTTGTCTGTGATAACGCCCTTGTTTGTAGAAATAATAGCTACACCAAGACCACCGAGAACCTTTGGAAGTTCTTCCTTGTTTGCATATACTCTAAGACCTGGCTTAGAGATTCTCTGAAGACCTGAAATGATCTTCTCGTTCTTAGAAGCACCGTACTTTAATGTAATACGGATATCGTTGAACTTACCGTTCTCAACGAGCTCATAAGACTTAATATAACCCTCGTCTAAAAGAATCTTAGCGATTGCAAGCTTCATCTTAGATGATGGAACATCAACTGTGTCGTGCTTTGCTGTATTTGCATTACGAATTCTTGTAAGCATATCTGCAATTGGATCTGTCATTGAAATTTTCCTCCTTAATTTAACTGGTTTCCTGTTTCCAGGACTACGTTAATTGATTTTACCAAGATGCTTTCTTAACTCCAGGGATCTGTCCCTTGTAAGCTAATTCACGGAAGCAAATTCTGCAGATTCCGTACTTTCTTAAAACAGAATGTGGACGACCACATATTGTACAACGTGTGTACGCTCTTGTAGAGAACTTAGGTGCTCTCTGCTGCTTAACCTTCATAGAAGTCTTAGCCATTGAATTTCCCTCCTTAATTATTTCTTGAATGGCATGTTGAATAATCTTAATAACTCACGAGCTTCCTCATCAGTCTTAGCTGTAGTTGTGATGATTACATCCATACCTCTAACCTTATCAATCTTATCATATTCGATTTCTGGGAAGATAATCTGCTCTTTAATACCTAAAGCATAGTTACCTCTTCCATCGAATGAATCAGCGCTAACGCCACGGAAGTCACGTACACGTGGTAATGCAAGGTTTACTAATCTGTCAAGGAATTCATACATCTTCTCTCCTCTTAATGTAACCTTACAACCAATTGCCTGACCCTCTCTTAACTTGAAGTTAGCAATTGAATTCTTAGCTCTTGTAAGAACTGCCTTCTGACCAGCAATTGTTTCCATTTCCTTAACAGCTGTGTCAAGAAGCTTTGAATTTTCCTTAGCTTCGCCAACGCCCATGTTAATTACGATCTTGTCGATCTTTGGAACCATCATTGGATTCTTGTAACCGAATTTCTCAGTCATTTTCTTAGTAATTTCATTATCGTATAATTCTCTAAGTCTACTCAAAATTATTGCCTCCTTCCTCTATTAATCGATAACTTCGCCAGTTGCCTTAGCAACACGAACTTTCTTACCGTCCTTGAAGTCATAACCAATCTTTGTTTCCTTACCCTTTAATGAGTAAGCGATATTTGAGATATCGATTGGTGCTTCCTGGTGGAGAATTCCACCCTGCTGATTAGCTGCGCTTGGCTTAGCATGCTTTGTAACCATGTTAACGCCTTCAACTAATGCTGTATGATTCTTAGCATTTACAGACAATACCTTGCCCTCTTTGCCTTTGTCTTTTCCTGCGATAACCTTAACAGTATCACCCTTTTTAATTCTAACAGCTGACATTGTGGTACCTCCTATAATACTTCTGGAGCAAGAGATACGATCTTCATGAACTTCTTATCTCTTAACTCTCTGGCTACTGGACCAAAGATACGAGTTCCCTTAGGAGTCTGATCATCTTTAATTATAACAGCAGCATTCTCATCAAATTTAATATATGAACCGTCCTTACGACGTGCGCCCTTTACTGAACGTACGACAACGGCCTTAACAACGTCACCCTTTTTAACAACGCCGCCTGGTGTTGCTTCTTTAACAGTAGCGACAATTACATCACCGATATTTGCATATCTTCTTGTAGATCCGCCCATAACTCTGATACAAAGAATTTCCTTAGCACCAGTATTATCAGCAACCTTAAGTCTGGTTTCCTGTTGTACCATAATACTACTCCTTTCAGTAATATCACAAATAAATTCTTATTATTTTGCTCTACTGATAATCTCAACTAATCTCCATCTCTTATCCTTAGATAAAGGTCTAGTCTCCATTACCTTAACAACATCTCCGATTAAACATTCATTGTTCTCATCGTGTGCCTTTAACTTGTAAGTTCTTTTAACGATCTTATTGTAAAGTGGATGCTTAACGTTGTCCTGTACTGCAACAACGATTGTCTTATCCATCTTATTGCTTATAACCTTACCTGTACGAGTTTTTCTTAAATTTCTCTCTTCCACAGTTATTCTCCTTTCTTAGGATATCTAAGTCTACATGCCTTAATTAAGCATTCTTCTGTGCAATTACAGTCTGGATTCTAGCGATGTTCTTACGAACTTCCTTAATTCTGCTTGTGTTGTCCAGCTGATTTGTTGCGTTCTGGAATCTTAAATTGAAAAGTTCCTTCTTAGCAGCTACTAATTCTTCATTTAACTCTGCAGCTGATTTTGCCTTTAAATCTTCTACATACTTATTAATTTTCACTGTTATCACCGCCTTCTAAGTCTGCACGTGAAACAATCTTGCACTTGCAAGGAAGCTTATGTGTTGCGAGACGTAAAGCTTCTCTTGCTGTTTCTTCAGCAACGCCTGAGATCTCGAACATTACACGTCCAGGTTTAACTACTGCTACCCAGCACTCCAAGTTACCTTTACCTTTACCCATACGAACACCGATAGGCTTACCTGTTACCGGCTTATCTGGGAAAATCTTTATAAATACTTTACCACCACGCTTAATATATCTTGTCATAGCGACACGGGCAGCTTCTATCTGATTTGATTTGATCCAACAAGGTTCTGTTGCAACAATACCGAATTCACCATTAGTGATCTTATTGCCTCTTGTAGCCTTACCAGCCATAGAACCACGGAACTGTCTACGATGTTTAACTCTCTTAGGTAGTAACATTACTTATCGCTCCCTTCCTTTTCTACGTTAGCGTTGGCATTATTCTTTGTAGGAAGAACCTCACCTTCGTAGATCCAAACCTTAACACCAACCTTGCCATAAGTTGTATCTGCTTCTGCAAATCCGTAATCGATATCTGCACGAAGTGTCTGAAGAGGAATTGTACCCTCGCTATAGAACTCTGTACGAGCCATATCAGCTCCACCGAGACGTCCTGAGCAAGATGTCTTGATACCCTTAGCTCCCTGCTTCATTGTTCTGCCCATGCAAGACTTCATAGCTCTTCTGAAAGAGATACGGTTCTCTAACTGCTGAGCGATGTTCTCTGCAACAAGCTGAGCATCCTTATCAGGTCTCTTAACTTCCTTGATGTCGATGCTTAACTTCTTAGCAGATGTTAACTTCTCTACCTGCTTCTTTAAGTTCTCGATTTCAGCACCGCCCTTACCGATTACGATACCAGGCTTAGCTGTATGAATAACGATCTTTAATCTGTCTGAAGCTCTCTCTGTTTCAATCTTTGAAATTCCTGCAGCGTATAACTTGTTCTTGAGGAATTTTCTAATGTTATAATCTTCTACAAGGTTATCAGCGAAATCATCTTCTGCATACCACTTTGCATCCCAGTCTTTGATTACGCCGACTCTTAAACCATGAGGATTAACTTTCTGTCCCATAAAGACTCCTTTCTATCTCTTAGAAAATAATTATCTTTCATTTAAAACAACAGTGATGTGGCTCATTCTCTTCTCGATTCTGTAAGCTCTACCCTGTGCTCTTGGATGTACTCTCTTCATTGTTGGTCCCTTGTTAGCGTAGCACTCTTCTACATATAACTTACTTGGGTCCATTCCGTTATTGTTCTCAGCGTTAGCTGCTGCTGACTTTAATAACTTCTCTATAATAGATGATGCATATCTTGGATTGTACATAACAATTGCAAGTGCTTCATCAAGCTCTTGCCTCTAATAGCATCTAATACGAAACAAGCCTTCTGAACAGATACTCTAGCGTAAGATAACTTTGCGCTTGGTCTTGTATCCTTAACAGCGTTTCTTTCACGTTTAATCTGGGATCTATGTCCGTTAGCCATGGATTAAACCTCCTTTCAAAAATTCAAATTATCTACTCTTCTTTTCGTCTTTGCCGTGTCCTCTGTAAGTTCTTGTTGCAACGAACTCACCGAGCTTATGACCAACCATATCCTCTGTAACATATACAGGCACATGCTTTCTACCATCATGAACAGCGATTGTATGACCTACAAACTGAGGATAAATTGTTGAACGACGAGACCAAGTCTTAATAACCTGTTTGTCGTTTGCAGCATTTAAAGCGTCAACTTTCTTAAGTAAGCTCTCGTCTGCAAATGCTCCCTTTTTAAGTGATCGAGCCATAGGTTGAAACCTCCTTATAATCTTCGTGAATAATAATAGTTACGATTGTGGGCTAATTACTTAATAGCCTTTCCGTTTCTTCTTCTTACGATAAGCTTGTTTGAAGCCTTCTTAGCCTTACGAGTCTTAAGACCCATAGCTGGCTTGCCCCAAGGTGTCATTGGGCTTGGACGACCAACTGGTGCTCTACCTTCACCACCACCATGTGGATGGTCATTAGGGTTCATAACAGAACCACGAACTGTAGGTCTGATACCCATATGTCTCTTACGTCCAGCCTTACCAAGATTAATAAGGTTGTGATCTCCATTACCTACAACACCGATTGTTGCGCGGCAGATAATTGGAACCATTCTCATCTCGCCTGATGGTAATCTAAGTGTTGCATACTTGCCTTCCTTAGCCATAAGCTGAGCTGAGTTTCCAGCAGAACGAACAAGCTGTCCACCCTTACCTGGATATAATTCAATGTTGTGTACCTGAGTACCAACTGGAATCTCTGAAAGTGGTAAGCAGTTACCTACTCTTACTTCTGCACCAGCACCATTCTGTACTGTCATGCCATCTGTTAATCCCTGAGGAGCAAGGATGTATGCCTTCTCGCCATCTGCGTAGCAGATAAGAGCGATGTTAGCTGTTCTGTTTGGATCGTACTCAATTCCGATAACCTGTGCTGGAACGCCTTCCTTGTTTCTCTTAAAATCAATTATTCTATACTTCTGTCTGTTTCCACCACCGTGGTGTCTTACAGTAATCTTACCCTGGTTGTTACGACCAGCATTCTTGCTCTTCTTAGCAAGTAATGACTTCTCTGGAGTACTCTTTGTGATCTCTGAGAAATCAGATCCAGTCATATTTCTTCTGGAAGGTGTATATGGGTTATATGTCTTAATTCCCATTATTTCTCTCCTTTCGAGTCTGTGTAATATTGTTTTCTACACTTTAAAGCTACTAATTAAAGGCCTTCAAAGATTTCGATTTCCTTGCTGTCAGCTGTTAACTGTACGATTGCCTTCTTAGTCTTAGAAGTTGTACCAGCTGTTCTGCCTCTTCTTTTCTTCTTACCATCAAGATTCATTGTGTTAACTGAAGCAACCTTAGTTCCTTCAAACATCTTCTCAACAGCATCCTTAATCATTGTCTTGTTAGCATCTGTATGAACTAAGAATGTATACTTCTTATCTGCCATATCAGCCATAGACTTCTCTGTGATTACAGGCTTGAGGATTACATCATAATACTGTACGTTTGCCATTATGCATACACCTCCTCTAATTTTTCAACAGCAGCCTTAGTAACTACTAATGTTTCATACTTTAATACATCGTATGTGTTGATTTCGTTAGTAGCTGAAACCTTAACTGTAGGAATGTTTCTTCCTGAAAGAACTACGTTCTTGTTCTCGCCTTCGATAACTACTAAAGCCTTATCAACCTTTAAATTGCTCATAACTTCTGCGAACTTCTTTGTCTTAACTTCGTCAAGGTTAAATGAATCAAGAACTACGATCTTGTTGTCAGCAACCTTTGATGATAATGCAGAAAGAAGAGCAATTCTCTTTTCCTTCTTATTCATCTTGAATGAATAATCTCTTGGCTTTGGTGCAAATACAACACCACCGCCTGTCCACTGTGGAGATCTTGTAGAACCCTGTCTTGCATGACCAGTTCCTTTCTGTCTCCAAGGTTTTCTTCCGCCACCAGAAACTTCTGAACGTGTCTTTGCGCTCTGTGTTCCCTGACGATTATTTGCAAGCTGGTTAACTACTGCCATGTGTACGAGATGTTCGTTAACTTCTACACCAAATACAGCATCATTTAATTCGATTGAACCAACTTCTTTGCCTTCAATATTGTAAACAGATACGTTTGCCATCTGTGTGGTCCTCCTTCCTTAGCAAAAACTACTTAGCAGCTTTTACTGTTTCTTTCAGTGTTACTAATGATTTCTTAGGTCCAGGTACTGCACCCTTAACTAAGATTACGTTGTTTTCAACATCAACTCTTACTACTTCAAGATTCTGGATTGTGATTCTCTTAGAACCCATATGTCCAGGCATTCCTTTTCCCTTGAATACTCTACCAGGTGTTGTTGCTGATCCGTTTGAACCCTGATGTCTGTGGAACTTAGAACCATGAGCCATAGGTCCTCTTGACTGGCCTAATCTCTTGATTGCGCCCTGGAAACCTTTACCCTTTGAAATAGCAGTTGCATCAACCTTATCGCCTGCAGCGAAGATATCAGCCTTGATCTCGTCCTTTACAGAGTACTCTGAAGCGTTCTCAAACTTGAACTCTCTTAAGAATCTCTTGTAAGGAACCTCTGCCTTATCAAAATGTCCTTTAACAGGCTTGTTTACTAACTTTTCTCTAATGTCAGCAAAACCGACCTGAACTGCATCGTAACCGTCGTTTTCTACTGTCTTAACTTGTGTAACAACACAAGGACCAGCCTGAAGAACAGTTACAGGTGTTAAAACACCGTCTTCGTTGAAGATTTGAGTCATTCCGACTTTTGTAGCTAAAATTGCCTTCTTCATTGATTTTCCTCCTGTTTAATCTACAGCGGACAAGATGATGTGTGATACACAGCGCATCCTGTCATCCTAGAACAGCTAATATAAGTGGAACCCGCACCACTGCTTGTTACTTCTATATTAAACCCTTAGGATTATTGCTTTAATAATGAAAAATTCCAGATAATGATTAGTTCATTACCTTAAGGTTGATGAATACACCAGCTGGCATCTCTAACTTAGATAATGCATCTACAGTCTTCTGAGATGGTGATAATACATCGATAAGTCTCTTATGAGTTCTCTGCTCGAACTGCTCTCTTGAATCCTTGTACTTGTGAACAGCTCTAAGAATAGTAACAACTTCCTTCTTTGTTGGAAGAGGTACTGGACCACTCACCTGTGCTCCTGTCTTCTTAGCAGTTTCGATGATTTTCTTAGCTGACTGATCAATCAACTGATGATCGTAAGCCTTCAGAGTAATTCTGATTACCTGATTTGCCATAAAAAAAGTCGCCTCCTTCGCACTTTATTGTTTAAGTACGACAAGCGGTGACTGTACACACTCCCACGCGTATCATATAGTCTCATTCATAATTCGACCCACGCGCGTCATTTCTGCGGATTGCAGATGATTTTGGTACAGTGACTTGTCGCCAGTTTCTTCGCCGGAGATTATCTCCAGCATTGACATTCGCTCCACGGAAAACCTGCTTTATTCAAGCAGCAACCTCACGCTTCACAGCTATCAATGTCACAGCAAGTATTAATATACACTACTCTGTATATAAAATCAACAAGAAAAATTGTTTTTTTTTTAAGAACAAAAACCGAGGCATCAAATCTGCCCCGGCTTTATAATTCAATTAGTAAATAGAAACTCCAAGTCCCATAGAACTAATCTTCCACTGTCCATCAACATATTTGTAATATATATATGAAGAACTCTTTGTATCACTCTTATCGTATGACTTTGTGTCATTAGAATACTTATATGTGTATGAATATCCAATCTTAAAGCCAACTTTTATTGTTGGGCATCCATCACTTGAATCAGTCCTGAAACTTGTATCTGACATAGATGCTGTAAAACTTGTAACCTTGAAATTAGATATCTGCTTGTATGTTGACTTAAATGTATCAACATAACCATTATATGTTGACTTTGCACCTGACTGCATATTACTTGTAAACTTGTCACTTACAGTTGAAAAATCATTCTTCTTCTGTGCTGCATCAAAGAACTCTGTAACATCTTTCTTAGCCTGATCCTTAAGACCACTAATCTTATCTTCTGAGAACTTAATATCATATGAACTGATTGATGTTGAGTAATCATCATATGATGGATAAATTTCTTTTTTATAATCCTCTGTAAAATCACTTGTCGCCTTAAGTATTGTAGTTCCATTAAACAGATATGGAATTTCATATACATCGTAGCTTGAATTCTTACCTGAATCATCTTTCTTGTACTGGTCTCCAACAAGAATATCATTGATAAATAATGTAAGTCCCTTAGGCACGTTAATTGTACAATTTGAAACTACAACATCCTCTGTACTTACTTTATACTTTTTAAAGAATAGCATATAATGCTTATCAGTAACTGTAAGAAGTAAATCCTCTGAATCAGCACCTGTAGCTGTTGTATATATAACACTTACAGCCTTATTGCCAGGAAGGCGTCCCTTAGATGAAAAGCTGTCAATAACCTTAATATTTCCAACTGCACTTCCTGTAGCATCTGAATGCGCTGTTACAAATGCGTTCTTTGTAAGAAATTCATCTTCTGGAATCTGAATAAGTGAATATGCCTTAGCCCAGTCACATTCTTCTACTGCCTTAACATAAGCCTTTGCTGTTTTCTTATAATTAGTAAGACTGTTACCAACACATATGAATACTATAACTGCTGCAATAACAGCAATTGCTGCTGCGCCAATAATAACAATCTGCTTAGTAAGTTTGAATGGCTTCTTGGCTGTGTTACCTGCTGCATCAGCCTGTGGCTGTTCATACATTGGTGTAACCTGTGGCTGCATATTAACCTGTGCTGCCTGCATCTGTGGCTGTACCTGTGCATTTTCCTGTGTAGCCTCTGGCTGTTCTACAGACTGCTGTGCCTGTGCATCAGCCTGTGGTTCCTGTACCTGAGGCTGTGCCTCCGGCTGCTGTGGTACTGCATTGTTATCTGAAACTGTAGCTGTCCCTTCTGTTACAGCCGGTTCAATTTCAAGGCGTGTTCCACAATTTGCGCAAAATAATGCGCCCTCATCATTGCTTGTTCCACAATTAGGACAAAACATAAATTAATCCTCCCTCATATGATTAATATAGTAAATCATCAAAAATTATATCATATCTAAATGATTCTTTCAACTAAAATAATACCTATCCCTGCTGCTTCTGTTTCTCTATTTTTTCTGCCAGATCATTCAGATATTCCCATCGCTCCATCTTTTCTTCAAGCTGTCTCTCCACATCTTCCCTTTCCTTAGTAAGTTCTGCAAGCTTAGAATAAGAAGTTGCATTCTTTGCAATCTCGTCATCAAGTTCAGAAACCCTTTTTTCAAGCTTCTCTATATCATCATCGATAGTTTCATATTCTTTCTGTTCCATATATGTGAACTTAATCTTATCCTCATGGCTGTTATATGCTTTCTTCAGCTGCCCTGCTGCCTTTGATTTGGATGTATCAGATGTTCCATTTGATGCCACATTATATATAGAAGAAACACATTTATCCCTGTAGTCCGTATAACCGCCTTCGTACTGTGTAAGGTGGCCTCCTGCCTCAAATGCAAATATCCTGTCAACGACTCTGTCAAGGAAATATCTGTCATGTGAAACAGTGATTACAATACCTGCAAATCCATCAAGATACTCCTCAAGTATCTCAAGAGTTTCAATGTCAAGGTCGTTGGTAGGCTCATCTAGAATAAGCACATTTGGCGCACTCATAAGAACACTTAACAGATAAAGTCTCCTCTTCTCACCACCTGACAGCTTGCTTATTGGCGTCCACTGCTGCTTCGGTGTAAATAAAAACTTCTCACACATCTGTGACGCTGTTGCCTTTCCATCTGCCGTCGTAACATATTCGCCTATGCTTCTTACGAACTCAAGCACAGTAAGGCTGTCATTAAGTGGTTCGTTCTCCTGCATGAAATATCCGATTCTTACAGTCTCTCCAACCTCAACACTGCCGCTGTCCGGCTCAAGCTGACCTGCTATAATCTTCATAAGCGTAGACTTGCCGCATCCGTTATCACCGACAATACCTATTCTGTCATCTCTTAGAAAAATGTAGGTAAAATCGTCAATTATTGTCCTCTCTCCAAAGCTTTTGCAAATGTTGTGGAGTTCGACAGTCTTTCTTCCAAGTCTGCTGCTAACTGAATTCATATCCATCAGCTGCTTGTCAAATCTGGCTCTCGCCTGCTTTGAAGCCTCCTTCATATCCTCAAATCTGTCAATTCGTGCCTGCTGCTTGGTAGAACGAGCCTGACATCCCCTTCTTATCCACGCGAGTTCCTTCCTTAATATATTCTGTCTCTTGGCCTCAGTTGCCCTCTCCATCTCCTCACGCTGGGTCTTCAGTTCAAGAAAGCCTGAATAATTCGTATCGTAGCTGTACAGGGAAGCTTTATCAAGCTCAACAATCCTATTTGTGACATTATCAAGGAAATACCTGTCATGAGTAACCATGATAAGTTCTCCCTTGAAATTCTTAATAAATTGTTCCAGCCAGAGTACCATGTCATTATCAAGATGGTTAGTAGGTTCGTCAAGAATAAGAAGCCTTGCAGGCTCAACTAAAGTTCTTGCAAGCGCTGCTCTTTTTTTCTGACCGCCTGATAAAATATTCATCATTGCACCGTGATTCGTTATTCCAAGCTTGTTAAGAATCTCTTTTGCTTTTGGCTGGCTGTCCGCATGCTTTCCACGCATAACATATTCCAGCACATTTTCATTATCATAATACAGAGGTGTCTGTGCAAGATACGCAAGCTCAATTCCCTTGCCCTTTACAACCTGTCCCTCATCCGGTTCTTCAACACCCGCAATAATCTTTAAAAGAGTAGACTTACCCGTTCCATTCACACCTATAAGCCCAATCTTATCACCACTGTTAATTCCCAGACTTATATTATTAAAAAGTTCCTTTTCTCCGTAGGTCTTGCTGACCTTTTCAACATTTAATATATTCACTATTATCTCCGTTATATAAATTATTTGTCATCATCTGAAAGATTATAGAAAATCTTAAGCTTCTGTGCAAGCTCCGGGTCTTTCTTCTTCAGATGTTCATAATGCTTCCTCTTCTGCTCCATCATATGCTCATATGCATACGGATTGTGCAGCTTCACTCTGCCAAGCATTTCCTTCCTGTGTTCCTTAAGCATATGGATTGCATCCGGATTAATCTGCGCCAGCTTCTTCTCAACAACAACTCGGCGCTCATCAATTCTCTTCTCAATATCATCAATATCAAGATTAGGATATTTCTTATCATCAAACAAATGCATCTCCAGTCGCTCAAGCAGCTCATCCTCATCAAAGAGTCCGATTCTTCCCCATGCAGCATGTTTTTCAGCGTCCACGATAACATTTTTCTCGTCCTTCTTAACACTGCCAATCTCTGCCGCCATCTCTGCTGCCATCTTCTCAAGCCATTCATCAGCATCTGCACCAAAAGCCCACTCAATCTCAGCAAGCCTTTCGTTGTCCTCGTGCGCCTCGCCAGAAACAGCCTGCTCTTCTTCCCCCTCCTCGACAGGATAGGGTCTGTCAAGCCCTGCATCTCTTAGGGCAAGCGGAATCGTTCTTCTAACAACACCTTTTTCAACAAGCTCGCCTGCACCAAGCTCTCTTAACTGGTCATTAAGTGTGTGTTCATGCTCTGTGATATAGAATCTGATACCTTTCTTTTCAAGTGCCTTATATAAAGCCATAAGCCTGTCAACTGCCGTCACATCAATAGAGCCAACGCCTCCGGCGTCTACAATTACCCATTTAGTATTATCATCAAGATTCTTTTCTATATCATCAACAAATGTATTAATATTTGCAAAGAAAAGCGACCCGTTAAATCTGTATATAACCACGCCTTTTATCTTCTTTACATTGCGGTATCTGTTAAGGCTGTAGAACCCCTCCTGTCCCGGTATAACTCCGAGAAATGCTCTTGGCGGTTCAACTGCTTTGACAATAACAGCAATGAATGAAAGAATTACACCGATTACAACCCCATATATCGTTCCGAATAGCAGCACGCCTAAAAATGCTCCTACAAATATTGCAAACTCCGTATGGTCTGTTTTCCATAATTTAACTGCAAGCCCGAATTCAGTGATTCCAATCAGTGCTGCAACAACAATCCCTGTAAGTATTGGTACAGGAAGATACTCAAGCACAGGTGTTCCAAAAAGCACTATAAGAAGCATTGTCAGAGAAGCTGTTATTGACATAACCTGTGATTTACAACCAAACTGGTCTGCAATTCCTGTTCTTGACACACTTCCATTCAAAGGGCATCCGCCAATTACAGCAGAAGACGCATTTGCAGCAGCATAAGCCAGAATTTCTCTGTTATTGCTTACCTTATAGCCATATTTGTTGGCATAATTATTAGTTGCTAGCAATGTCTGCGCCATAACAACACCTGCCACTGAAAGTCCAAGAAGTATTATCTCTGACGGATTTTTAAGCACAACTGCCATATCAGGAAGCGACAATCCCGGAAGCCCCTTATCAACATGTGGAAGAAGCTTAACACCTAATCTGTCAATATGAAAAATTGCAGTTGCAAGTGCACCAAGCACCATAAGAAGTACTGACATCGGAAACTTTGGAATGAACTTCTTCGCAACAAGAATAATCACAACCGTTCCGACTCCAAGCACTGCCGACAGCAGATTGAACGACTTCATCTCACCGGCTATATGTATAAGAAGCTTTATTGCCTCTCCTGTTCCTGCATTACCGCCAAACAGCTTCGCAGCCTGCATAAGAATTATTGTCACACCAATACCGCTTATAAATCCCCCCATTACAGGTGTCGATATGTAATTGACAATACGTCCTGCTTTAATAAAAAAGAAAAGCAGCAGCCACAATGCTGCAACCAAAGTTATCGCCGGAACTACTGCCTTCGCCTCCTCAGAGCCTGACGCTATTCCAAGCGTTGCAAGTGTTCCACCGACAAGCGCCGCCGGAGTTGCATCTACTCCGAACACGAACTGCGGCGAAGATGTTATAAGTCCATATATAAGCACCGGCAGAATAGAGCAGTACAGACCATACACCGCAGGCAGTCCTGCAATCTGCGCATACCCCATTGATATAGGAATAGACACAAGTGCAACAATTATTCCTGAAACAATATCTTTCTGTATATTCTTTAAACTAACATTTTTCAATATGCATCGCCCCTTAATAAGATTTCGATAGAAATATATTAACATAAAACACGGCTGTTCAAAACATTTTTGCACGATTGCAGTTATTAATATTTTCGTATATAATTATTTATTGACAAATGCGGTACCAAGCCGTAGCATATTTTTATATAGAAAAGGATACTTAATTATGTTTATAGCAGACAACTGGAAAGATTATGAAGTAATAGATACCTCTAAGGGTGAAAAGCTTGAGCGCTGGGGCAAGTACATTCTTGTGCGCCCGGACCCACAGGTAATATGGGATACTCCTAAGAAAGATCATGGCTGGAAAAATATGAACGGTCACTATCACAGAAGTTCTAAAGGCGGTGGAGAATGGGAATTCTTTGACCTTCCACAGCAGTGGCAGATTCACTACAACAGCCCTTCATTTGAACAGGAGCTGACATTCAACTTAAAGCCATTCAGTTTCAAGCACACAGGAATATTCCCTGAGCAGGCTGCTAACTGGGACTGGTTCGGAAAGATTATCTCAGATGCCAGGAAAAAGCGTGGCAGCGAGCCTGTAAAGGTTCTCAACCTTTTTGCTTATACTGGCGGTGCAACTCTCACATGTGCAGCCGCAGGTGCCAATGTTACACATGTAGACGCTTCTAAAGGTATAGTCGCATGGGCTAAAGAAAATGCACAGTCTTCAGGACTTATTGACAAGCCTATCCGCTGGATAGTTGATGACTGTGTAAAGTTTGTAGAAAGAGAGATAAGAAGAGGCAACCATTACGATGCAATCATCATGGATCCACCTTCATACGGACGTGGTCCTAAAGGAGAAATCTGGAAAATAGAAGAAGCCATACACCCGCTTGTTAAGCTTTGTGCACAGCTTCTTTCTGATGAACCATTATTTTTCCTTATTAATTCATACACAACAGGTCTTCAGCCAGCCGTTCTTACTTATATGTTAAGCACAGAACTTAAGAGCTTTGGCGGACACTGTGATTCACAGGAAGTAGGTCTTCCTGTTTCAAGCAACGGACTTGTTCTTCCATGTGGTGCTTCCGGCCGCTGGACGAAATAATTAATACACAACACCATCGAGTGACGGCGATTCTTCGCCGTCATTCACAATTCTGATAACAAGATGATTAGGCAGACATGTGATTGGCATTAAAGGTTCAGATATATAGCCCATGTTCACACACAGCTTATCCGGACAGCTTGCATCAGCAATCTTAATCTTTCCATTCTCAACAAGAATATCATTATACTCTCCATCACCATATTCAATCCTGAAAGTATACGGATTCTTCACATCGTTTAACGAAACAGTCCTTAACAACTCGTTATCCCTGTATATATAAGCGGTCTTGCCGCCATCATTTTTCCCTGATTTCATATATATAATAGAAGCCACACTTGCCCCGACAAGCAGGACAATCACAGCCACCACTGCAACAACTCTTTTTTTCACAATCTCCTCCATCTGCTACATAGTATATTTTTTAGGAATATATTTGTCTGCAAAGAAGCACACAAGTCCCGTAAACAGGCCTGTTATTACACCGCTTATCACAAGAAACGGCATATACGCAAATATACCTGACAATCTGAGTATGAAAAATGCAGCAAGAATCTGACCTGCATTGTGCGACACTGCACCAAGTATACCTGTAAGGAATATATACTGTCCCCTAAGCAATTTATTAACAGTTTCCATCACAATAAGACATAAAAATCCACCACTTACACTATATATAAATGATACTGCCTGCCCTGTAAATATTGTAGCCAGTATAATTCTCATAGCCAGCACAATAGCTGCATCACTGAATTTATACCTTTTTAATACAAAAAGTGTGACTATATTAGCAAGTCCTAATTTGACTCCTGGTATTGGAACAAGCGTAGGTATCGCTGATTCCACAACAAATATTGTCAGTGCAATTGTTGTAAGTAATGCCAGCGTTGTAAGTCTCTTAACATCAAAAGTTTTCTTCATGTCTGCCTCCGCATAAATATTACCTATGCATTTTAACAGACATTTCATATTAAGACAATAATTCGTTAAATTAATTCAAATTCGTGCAAAATCAGTTTGACAGTTTGTAAAAATATAGTATAATCATTTGGCTTTATAAATATACGAAAGTGAGGAAATCCTATGGTAAAAGACATGACAAATGGTTCGCCTTCCAAGCATATTCTTGGATTTGCAGTTCCAATGCTGTTCGGAATGCTGTTTCAGCAGTTCTACAACCTTGTTGACACAATAATCGTTGGTAAAACTCTCGGTGTTGAAGCTCTTGCCGGAGTTGGAGCAACAGGTTCAATCAACTTCATGATAATCGGTTTCTGTATGGGAGTCTGTAACGGATTCGTGATTCCGGTCGCCCAGTGCTTTGGTGCTAAGAAGCCTGCTGACCTTAGAAAATATGTATTTAACGGATATATCTGCAGTATTGTGTTTGCCATAGTGCTTACGCTTGCATCCGTAATATTCTGCCGCAGGATACTTATTATCATGAATACACCGGCAGATATTATCGACCACGCTTACAATTACATAGTTGTCATCTTCATCGGAATCCCTACCGTATTCCTGTACAACATGGTATCCGGTGTTATCCGCTCGCTCGGCGACAGTAAGACACCTGTAGTTTTCCTAGTGCTTTCTTCAATAATAAATGTAGTACTTGATTTCTTTCTTATTCTTGTATGTAAGATGGGCGTTGCCGGAGCTGGCTGGGCAACTGTAACATCACAGCTTGTTTCGGGACTTACCTGTCTAATATATATGTATAAGAAATATGACATCTTAAAAGGTGACAAATCAGAAAGAGTACTTGATAGAAGATTCATCACCAACCTGTGTATGAACGGTGTTCCTATGGGACTCCAGTATTCAATAACAGCCATCGGAAGTACAATCCTTCAGGCTGCTGTCAATACACTTGGTTCAACATATGTAGCCGCAATGACTGCCGGTTCTAAGATGTTTAATTTTACATGTTGTCCATTTGATGCTCTCGGCTCAACTATGGCAACCTATGCCGGACAGAATGTGGGCGCTGCCAAAATTAAAAGGCTCGGTCAGGGTGTCCGTTCTGCAATGATAATTGGTTCAATATACAGTGTCCTTTCACTTATTGCACTGTACTTCACTACAGATTACATTGCATTATTATTTGTTAATGCATCTGAAACAACAATCATTGCTCTTACAAGACAGTTCATCCTTGCATCTGCATGCTTCTACATACCGCTTACAGGCGTTAATGTAGTCCGTTTCTGCATACAGGGTATGGGCTTCTCAGTATTTGCGATATCAGCCGGTATCCTTGAAATGATTGGCCGTGCATTTGCAGCCATTATACTTATCCCAAGTATTGGATTCATGGGTGCATGCCTTGCTTCACCTATTGCATGGATTGCTGCTGACGCATTTTTATTCCCTGCATTCATACATTGTGCCAGGAAGCTTAATGCAAGGCATTCTAAATAATTTTAAACATGCAAATGCTGCCCCGTCTTATTCAGACTGGACAGCATTTCGTATAATATCTATATTGTAACATAAACAGCTTGTCTCTTTAAAGAATCATATCTCTCCTCAAATGTTTTCAAATTCCTTGTAACCATTCCTGCCATAGGATCGGCAACATAAACCTCATTATTATCAAGGTCATATCCTACAACTACTACACAATGTTCAGGCGCAATCCATGTATATTCACGTCCATCAAGAGTAAGTGTCTGCGATTCATATGCTGGTGCCATTCCCATTGTATTCCATACAATCATTGGTACTCCCTGTGAAACATATTCAAGTATCTTATCAAATGTTACACCACTTACATTAGACGCCTTCATGCTGACATTATTCTTCTTAAAATACAGATTAGCGGCATCAACTATCGGCTGTGCCATACATCCAAAACTGCCAGCATCTCTTGGATTTCCAAGAAACATCTTGTAATAACTTCCATCACCTTTCTTTAAATAGTCATCTGCCATTGTCTCTTTCTTAACATTTATTCCATAGTAATTCAAAACGGATGTCAATGAAGTAATTTCGCATCCTGTAGGAAGTTCCGGATTCTGGCTGAGCCATTCAAAATCCTCCATCTTATAATAATTCTCAATAGTCTCTGTCTGCATCTGCACATTTTCAGTTCCCAGTTCAGCTATCTCTCCGGATTCTTCCACCTGATCCAACTCTACATCAAATAATGCAGTATCTTCGTTGTAGTCAATCTCGTCATTACTCGCTTTCAGGCTTATCACACTTTTAATTCCATCATAATAACCTTCTTTATAATTCATAAATATAACTACAACCACCAGAATTATCATTCCAAATGTAGCTGCTATCAATATTTTCGTTACTGCCATCTGTCTTCTGGCTGCTTGCTTATTGTACCTTCTTACTGCTGTTCTTGCGTTCATAACCTCACCAATTTAACCTTTTCCCCTATACATACAGGCTTTATTGTTCCCTCTATTTCTATATACGGAAATAAACTTAAATTAGTTTAAAATTATATCAAAAACTTATATTAATTTAATAACCTGACAATTAGCAGTCATTCCATCCCAGAATCTATCAAGTGTTGTTCCCCTGAATTTAGCTATAATGCTGCAGTTCATCGCACCGTGCCCCACAATCAGAATATCTTTTCCTTCAGTCACCTGTGGCATAACAACATTGTCTATAAACTCCCCTGTCCTTGCAAAAAGTTCTTCAAAGCTTTCTCCACCTTCAACTGTAACATACTTCTCAGGCTTCTTAAAAAGAGCATTAATCGGACAGTCATCAATAGCAAATGAATTCTCTATTCCTTCATATATTCCAAATCCCATCTCTATAAGCCTGTCATCCGTATACACAGGAACATCTCTTCCCTGCATAAAAATCTCCGCTGTTTCCTTTGCTCTGACAAGTGGCGATGAATAGCATATGTCAAAATGTATATCCGCATACTTTTTCCCAGCCTCTGCCGCCATCATTCTGCCCTCATCATTAAGAGGTATATCTGTTCTTCCCTGCAATTTATGACATGCATTCCAGTCTGTTTTACCGTGGCGCATTATGTATAGCATATTGAACTCCTCTGTACTTTATCAAATTTATTTCCAATTATATCGTATGCTGCGTAGATTTACTATTATTTTTAGTGTATTATTAATATATAGTTATTAATTAACCAAAGGAAGGTAATAGAATGATACAAAATCAATTTACATATAATAATATACTCGTTATAGGTGGTGGTAATATTGGTACACAAATCGCCTGTCAATGTGCATCGAAGGGGCTAAGTGTAACTATATTAAGTTCAAAACCAGAAGCATATGATGGAACATTAGAAATAATCAATGAACATAATGAAAAAACGTGTGGAAAAATTAAATTGATAACTAATTCCTTGAGAGATGCTATTAAAGATCAAGAAATAATTTTTGTTACATATCCTTCATTTAAATTTGAACAACTTGCTGATGACATTCTTCCTTATATTCGTCCTGGCATCATTATATGTGTTATGCCAGGAACTGGCGGCGCAGAATTTTCATTTAGGAAATGTATTAAAGTAGGAGCTATATTATGTGGTTTACAAAGAGTACCATCAGTGGCACGTTTAATACAATATGGAAAAAGTGTCAAATGTGAAGGATTACGAAAAGAATTATTTTTAGCATCAATTCCTCATTTTGCTTCAGATAATGTTGCATTATTTTTATCTCAATTATGGAATATACCTTGTCATGTACTTCCTAATTATCTTAATGTGACTTTAACTCCTAGTAATCCTATTTTGCATACTGCTCGGCTAAAAACTATGTTTTCTGATTATATACCTGGGAAAACATATTGTAGAAATCCTTTATTTTATGGTGAATGGACTATGGAGGCTTCTGAATTATTGATTAAACAAGATTATGAATTACAAAATATATGTTCGAAAACTTAAAAAACTTGATTTATCATATGTTCGTTCATTTAAAAATTACACTATGAAAGTAATACCTCACTAGATATGACAAATAAATTAAAAAAGCATTAAAAGTTTGAACCATTTATATTCTCCACTCAAGCAAATTAGTAACAACTGCTGGATTC
>QRVH01000026.1 GCA_003458705.1 Eubacterium sp. AF22-9
TCTAATAAAAATGCCATTGAAGCCTCCCACTAATTATTTCTTTTTCTGTCCTGTATAAAATCTTTCCAGCTTATTAAGCCTTGAAAAATATCTCTTAAGTCCCTTTCTTATATGTATTGTATTTGTTATAAAATATTTTAAATTTCTCCTTGAATTCTAATAAAAATGCCATTGAAGCCTCCCACTAATTATTTCTTTTTCTGTCCTGTATAAAATCTTTCCAGCTTATTAAGCCTTGAAAAATATCTCTTAAGTCCCTTTCTTGTATGTTCATATCTGTAATAATACACAATTCCAGAAATAACACAGAATACTATAAGCATTAACACATAGTATAAAGATATTTTCTTGGCAAGCCCAACATAATCCAGATTATTTATCTGCTGTATTAATCCTTCCGCATTACACAAAAAATACATAGTTAACAGTATTATTCCTGCAAAAGTTGTTGCAATAACAGTTTTAAGGATTCCAAAAGCTATGTAATCACCCTTAAAGTACTTGGCTGTTTTTAACATGCTTTTTCCTTCATTCTTTTCATATATTGCCATTTTGGTCATCATCTTAATTTTATTTTCATTAAGCAATTGTTTCACCTCACCAATTTAATGTTTTTAATTACATATGATTAAATATAACATATTTTCTCTTAATTGTATATTAACAATTTGAGAGTGGCCGCCACCAGTTGCAACAACAATTCGTACCATTCTATTATCTACTGTAAATGTTCTATCTGTTGAAGCTGATATATAACTGTTCCATACATAGGAAGAATTACCCGGCAGAAGATTTTCAACCACACTCTGTATTCTTGAGTCAAATGCAGCATTTCTCTGCTTTATATATATAATTGTAACATTGCTCTGAGTGATAATTTCTCCATAATATACTCCATCTTCCCTGCATACATATACATTTGATGCAGTCTGTTCAAACCCTCTGTCTGAAAGTATATCACCTATATCACCTGAATTGCCTCCATTACTGGAATTATTCTGGCTGTTTTCTGAATCATTATTTCCCTGAGCATTGCCCTGATTATCATTATCATTTTGACCTGATTGGCTGCCATCGTTCTCACTGCTATCTGTCCTGTCTGTATCCGGCTGATTATTTTCTGATGAATTGCCAGCCGTCTGATTACTATCTGTGCTTCCACTACCTGTTTTGCTGCTTCCTTGCTGACTCTGACTTCCAGATGTTCCTTGACCTGCCTGTCCAGACGTACTTCCGGATGAATTGCTGCCTGTGTAATGGTTATTTCCTGTATACACAATGAACCCATTATCAGATCCCTTGGAAACATTTGAGATTCCCTCTATAACCACAGCATCTGATACACTTCCAACAGTCGCTGTAAGCGTTGCAGTTCCAACACCATTTACAGTCACCAGCCCGTCTTTATCAACAGAAAAGACTTCTTCATTACTGCTTGTCCATATAAGTGATTTCTCATTGTCATCCGGAGATACTATTGCAGTAACTTTAAGGCTTGTTCCTACAGGAATAGCAGTATTTTCAAAGAGAATCTCAACCGATGTCTCTTCCTTTGATATATACTCATCCTGCTCCTGTGATGGCTTTAAATTAATTTTACTGACATTAACATCAGCAGATTGCTCTTTCTTATCATCAGATTTATTAAATGATATCATCAGAACAATAACCAGTACCAACACTAAAACTATTCCTACCAATACAATAACCGGCGTACGTTTTATCTTTATATTCCTATTCTTCATAATTTTCCTCATAAAAATATTATATTCATCATCTATTAATAATATAACAATTCAATCCACTTGTAAAAGAAAAAATGGATGATATACAATTTTATAAGCTGTATATCATCCATTTTTTCAGAATTCAATCCTGATTTCAGTTCCCTTATCCACTTCACTTTCCAGATAAATCCTTGCGTCATGAAGTTCAACAATATGCTTTACAATAGCAAGACCAAGTCCCGTTCCGCCAGTTTCCTTTGAACGGCTCTTGTCTACCCTGTAAAATCTCTCAAATACTCTGTCCTGCTGGTCCTTAGGAATTCCTATTCCATCATCAGTAACCTTTAACTGCGGCTTGCCATCCACAACTCCGGCAAATACTTCCACATGTCCGCCTTCTTTATTATATCTAATTGCATTCTGTACAAGATTATCAATAAGTTCCCTTATCATATCCTTATTACCGCGAATCACACATGAAGAACCTCTGTATGAAAAATGTATTCCCTGTTTCTGTGCATTAACCTGAAGAGATTCTGCACAGTCCTTGACAAACTCATACAGATCAAAATTATCATACTGCCTTGGCATCTCACTATGGTCTAACTCTGAAAGCCTGATAATATCATTAATAAGTGATAAAAGTCTTTCAGAATTCCGTTTTATTTCGTGTGCAAAATGTATACCCTGTTCATGACTTACCATTTCATTCTCAATGAGCTCGGCATATCCTGATATTGCAGTAAGCGGTGTCTTTAACTCGTGTGACACATTTGCAGTAAAATCCTGTCTGCTTCTCGCAGCAGCAAGGATATTCTCGTGCTGCACCCTTATCTTCTCCGCAAAAGGTGCAATCTCTTTGTATACAGGCTTATCCTGTACAGAATCGATATTCTTAGCCATTCTCTCAATTGGTTCAATAAGTGTCTTGGTAAGCAAATGTGATATAACAATACATACTGCTATAATCGCTGCAAGAATTCCTAATACAGCAGGAAACACATTTCCGAATACACTCAGCATACTGCTCGCGTCACAAGACACTCTTATAACGGTCCCATCCTTCTGCTTTAAAGCATAATAGAAAGTATTCATATTCATTGTATCAGATTTTCTCACACACTGACCGTGTCCTGTCTGAAATGCTTCCTGAACCTCAGGTCTGTCATTATGGTTAGGCATTCCCTGAATATCATTGTCATTATCAAAAAGCACCGCTCCATCTGAATCAATCCACGTAACTCTTAAGTTATTAATTGGCAGCTTAACATCAACATTTGCTGATGACCTGTCAAAAACCCCTGTATCCATAAGTACTTCCGCATTAGTTCTCAGACCTGCCTGAACCTGCTTCTTAAAAAATCCATAATATATAAATGTTATGCCGATGGCAGTCGCCAGAACCGCAATAACGGCAGTTCCTATAAGTCTTAAATTAATCTTCTGTTTCATATCTCCACCATCTTTTCAAATAATTATTCAATTACATAGCCTACATTTCTTACAGTTCTTATGCGTGAGCCTGCATCGCCTAACTTCTGTCTTAAAGTCTTGATATGCATATCAACAGTTCTTGATTCACCTTCAAATTCTGTTCCCCACACTTTAAGAACAATCGAATCCCTTGAAAGAACTATATTCTTATTAGCCATAAGATATCTTAATAATTCGTACTCTTTAAATGTAAGCTCAACCGGCTTTCCGCCTACTGTCACAGTATGTCTTTCATGATTGAGTTCAATCTCCCCGACATCAAGCACGCCTGCTTCATCTGCCTCTGTTCTTCTAAGCAGTGCCTTAACTCTTGTAATAAGTTCCATTACAGAGAAAGGCTTCTTAATATAATCATCAGCACCATCATCAAGTCCCTTTATCATGTCAAGCTCTGTTGTCTTGGCTGTTACCATAATAACCGGCAGTTTCTTAGTTGCCGCATGTGCCCTTAACTTCTTGATAATGTCATATCCGCTTTCATCAGGAAGCATAACATCAAGCAATACAAGATCTGGCAGAATTTCTTCAAGCTTCTTGAAAAACTCCTTTGAGCTGCCAAATGCGCCTACCATATGTCCGCTGTTCTTTAATGCGATTGTCTCTATCTCTCTGATACTTTCATCATCTTCAACTATGTAAATAAGAGCCATATTTCCATCTCCTGTTCTAGTCAGCTTTCTTCAACTGTGGAAGCTGATACTGTTTATAATACTGTCTGCATTCCTTTGCAAACTCAGGATTATCTTCATTTGTAAGATGTTCCAGATAACCATGTGTCTCAAAGCCATTATCTCTTACCTCAATCATACATACGGCAATATTAGAGCAATGGTCTGATACTCTCTCGAAGTTAGTCATAATATCTTCGAGAATAAGTCCTGTTTCAATTGTACATTTGCCTTTTCTTAATCTGTTAATATGACGCTGCTTAATTTCTAAGTTCAGACCGTCAATAACCTGTTCTAACGGCTCAATATGCTTTGCTGCCTCAATATCCTGATTTTCAAAAACCTGTACTGTATTACTAACTATATCATGTACCGCTTTTGCAAATGTTTCAAGTTCTTTTCTTGCATTCTGTGAAAAAGATGACTCCTTGCTGTTCATCTCTTTTGCAGATTTTGCAATATTAATCGCATGGTCAGATATTCTTTCAAAATCACTCATACAGTGAAGAAGTATTGAAAATGTATGATTATCATGTCTTGATAAATCGCAGTTACCAACCTTTACAAGATATGAACCAAGCTTATCCTCATACTTATCGACATCTTCTTCCATTACCACAACCTCATCATATGCAGCATCTGAATAATTATTAATAATGTCCAGTGCCTTATCTAACGCTCTCTGTGACAGATGTGCCATCTTCACGGCAGTATTCCTACATAACTCCATCGCAACTGCAGGAGTCTCTAAAAATCTTTCATCAAGTGCTGCAAGATCTGCTGCCACACCTGTCTGAATAACTTCCTCATGTTTTCCATCTGGAATAGAAAGAGTTGCAAGCTTCACAAGCAGATTAGAAAATGGGAAAAGTATAATTACACATCCAATATTAAAGAGACTGTGAATCACTGCTATTCCTGCTGCATTTGCCGGTGTTGATAAGAATTCAAAATGAACAAACATATTCAGGCTGTAAAATATAACCATAAATATAACTGTACCAATCATGTTGAAATAAAGGTGTATCATTGATGCTCTCTTGGCATTCTTCTTTGCACCTACAGAAGATATAAGTGCTGTTACACATGTACCTATATTCTGTCCCATAATAATAGGAATTGCTGTTGCATAGTTAACCGCACCTGTTACACATAACGCCTGCAGTATACCAACCGATGCAGATGATGACTGTATAACTGCTGTAAGCACTGTACCTGCAAGAAGTCCGAATAACGGATTAGAAAACAGTGTAAGCATACCCGTAAACTTCTCATTGTCAGCCAGCGGTGCAACTGCGCCACTCATAGTTTCCATACCGAACATAAGAATTGCAAATCCAAGAAAAATATTACCTATATCCTTTTTCTTAGAATTATCCTTGCAGGTCATAGTCATAATTATGCCAATAACAGCAAGCACAGGTGAGAATGATGATGGTTTTAAAAGATTAATCCATCCTGCTCCACTTATACCTGTAAGTGATAACATCCATGAAGTCACTGTTGTACCAATATTGGCACCCATAATAATACCTACAGCCTGTGAAAGCTGCATAATACCTGAATTAACAAAGCCTACAACCATTACCGTAGTTGCAGATGATGACTGTATAACTGCTGTTACAGCCATACCAAGCAATACTGCCATAATTCTTTTAGAAGTAAGTTTTTCAAGTATCTGTTCTAATTTACCGCCGGAAGCTTCGCTAGGGAATCGCCCATGACATTCATTCCATACAGGAATAAAGCCAGACCTCCGACCATCGTTAACACACCAAAAATATCCATTTTACATAAGCTCCTTTTTCATTCGACTTTTCACACATCATGTGTATTCTAAATGAGCATTGTAAAATGTATTATGTAAGTTATGTAAAATTTATGTAAAATTTCCAACCACGCTTCTTATGCACTCTGCATCAATAGGCTTAGCCATATGCGCATTCATGCCGGAATCGAATGCCGCCTTTACATCATTTGAAAATGCATTGGCTGTCATGGAAACAATCGGTATGTCCTTTGCATCAGGATGTTTAAGCTGCCTTATGGTTCTTGTTGCCTCATAACCATCCATATTAGGCATCTGTACATCCATGAATATCATGTCATACTGTCCTTTAGCTGAATGACTGAACACATCCACTGCCGCCATTCCATCCTTCGCACAGTCGCATGTTGCTCCCTCTGATTTCAGGAATTCCCGAATCATTTCTGCATTTATAACATTATCCTCTGCTACAAGGAAATTCTTTCCCTCAAGCACCCTGTTTGGTTTAACCTCTTCATGTGTCATATTAGCGGCATACTCTATACCGCTCTGAAGATTAGTTATGAAGAACGGCTTGCTTATAAAGCCTGTCACTCCGGCTTCCCTTGCAACATCCTTAATTTCTCCCCATTCATATGCACTTATGAATACCTCTGGCTCTTTAGTAAGCTGCTCCTCCTTTATTGCCTTCACTGTATCAACGCCATCCATATCCGGCATCTTCCAGTCTGCAATTACAATATCATATGGAGTTCCTTTTTCGTCAGCATTCTTAACCATTGATACCGCCGTGGCCCCGTCTATTGCATATTCTGCCGCTATTCCTGTTCCACTGATAGTTGCAACAATATTCTCACATATATCAATTTCATCATCAACAACAAGAACATTTTTTATATTGTACCTGTCCCAGAATTCCTTATTAGCTTTCTCATCAGGAATCATGAATTCCATTGTAACTTCAAATGTACTTCCTTCACCTTTCTTGCTTTTAACCTTTATAGTTCCTCCCATAAGGTCAATAAGGTTCTTTGTTATAGCCATTCCCAGTCCGGTTCCCTGGACATTATCAGTCACATTATTATCTTCTCTTGTAAAAGGTTTAAATATCTCTTTAATATAACCATCGCTCATTCCTATTCCGTTATCAGATATTTTAAACTTATACTTTGCAAACTGACTTCCTGTATGATTCATCCCTCTTATTTCAAATGTTATCATCCCATACTCTGGCGTATATTTTACGGCATTTGATAAGATATTCAGGAGTATCTGGTTTAAACGCAGTTTATCTGTTTTAATCCAGCCATATTCTACATTATCTGAGCTGATTATAAGTGTCTGCTTTTTCTGTTTTGCCTGTGGTCTTATAATGTTATCTATTTCCTGAACAATATCAGCAATATTTACATCACTTAAATTAAGAGTAGTCTTCCTGATTCTATTTTACTCATATCGAGAACGTCATTTATAAGGTTTAACAAGTGCTGGCTTGATATCACTATCTTCTCAGTATATTTTTTTACTTTATCAGGGTTCTTTTCATGTCTTAATAATAACTGCGAAAATCCCACAATGGCATTCATTGGTGTCCTTATATCATGGCTCATATTAGCAAGAAACTGGCTTTTAGCAAGATTTGCAGCTTCTGCTGTATGAAGTGCATCCTCCATATGTCCTCTTATCTGCTGCTCATAAGTTCTGTCAGAAATAATTACGACAAGGACATCATCCCCATCCTTATCCATATGATAACAGCCCTGTTTAAATAATCTGTACTCATTTGAATCAGCTGGCTTTATCCAGTATTCATTTACTACAGATTCTCCTATATCTAGTCCGGTAATATCATTCCAATCCGGGATTTCCCCCTTCTTATCAAGTTTCTTAAACTCATCTGTAAGTTCTGAATATTCATTATTTTTTAATCCCAGAACTCTCTCAATATTTCTGCTTACATAAAGTTTACGCCAATCGCCCCATGAAAGCATAATATATACATCATCAAGATTTTTTGCCATAATAGAAAATAAAATATCTCTTCTTGATATTTCGTGATTCTTTTCACTGACATATCTTCTGTAATATGTATACAATACGATAACAGATACTATTAATAGCAGTCCTGCTATCTGTATAGCCATCCACACGGTTCTCTGTTGTACTGCAACAATGCTTGAATTTGCAATTCTTATAGGAACCATTGATATTAGTCCCCAGTTATCGAAACCAACTGGAACATACACAAGGTAATACTGGCTGTTATCCAGTGTAAATTCCATTTCACCGGATTCTCCATTTTTGACACTCTGTATAAATCCATCAAGTGATTTCCCATAAAAATCAGCATTTTTCAGATGATAAAATATATTACCACCTATATCCATGCTGCCATCTGACTTTAATACAACATCGCCATTAGCATACACTATGTAACTGCTTGTATCCTTTGCAAATGCTTTGACTCCGAGTTCTTTATTAATATTTTCCGTGTTGTACGAAACAGCTATTGAACTGTATGAAAAGTCGTTAATATGCGCCGGTTCTACCGGTATGGCAAAAAACATAACCTCATCACTTCCAGGAAGTGAACCGTCAACTATAACACTCTCCCTGTTTACAACAAGGCTCTTCCATGTATTTCCAAGTTCAAGATATCCTCTTTTGCCTGCCGAGGACAAATAATTGCAGTCATCGTCTATAAAATAAAATTCGGTATAATGCCACTCATTCTTCCATTCATTCAGAAAAGTCCTGACATCTTCTTCATTTCCATCAGCCTCATTTATAAAATCCCCCGTCATTCCCAGAAGCTTCCACTGCTGCTGTGTTATCTGCATGAATTTCTCGCTCACCTGAGTATATACTTCATTAAGGTTTCTGGAACTTGTCTCATACAATTCCCTTTTTACCTTGACTGAATAATTAAAAAGTATAATACCGACACATACAAATACAGCTATTGCCACTCCAACCGCTGCAAAAAAATATTTGCTATATTCATTCTTCTTCATCTGACCTTTTTCCTTTCCCCCGGATAATCAGCTCTTTTCTATGTATGCCTGTGGTGCAGATAGTTTACCTCCATCTGTAAAATACTTCGTCCATTGTTCTGACACACCTGTCGTACGTGCTATGTATCCGTCATATTTTTCCCCTTCTTTTATGTCAGCTTCCTGCTTGTACATATGTACTCCGCCATGTTCTGATATACCATAATTATATGCACGTTCCAACAAAGTATGACCAGAAACATCAACATAACAAAAAGAATATGTTTTTTCGTCAGATATCTGCTTTCCATCAACAAGAATATCCAGAAGATGCATATTTCCATCATTATCCCTTGATATTTTCATTGTAAATCCGCTTGATGCCGGAAGTGTGTCCCATGATATCGGGTCATCATCCCGTCCGCAGCCTTCCACAAGGCATCGGACAACATTTTTTATCTCAGCACCCGTTGCCTCCTGTTTCGTATAAAATTTCACTCCACCACCCATAATAAGTGCCTGAAGCTGTGCTGCTGTATAATCGCCCTTATATATATCACCTGCATTCATGGCAGCAGGCGCAATCAGCATATCCACATTACATATCTTCCGCAACATATTTACTCTTACCGAAAATGCCTCACTTCCTGTATCTGTGGAACGCCACGCATATTCCCTGTCAAATGTGGTTACAATTTCACCCTTTTCTTTAACATAATTATAATTATCATTAAATATTTTTACCGCCTGTCTGGCATCAGCCTCACCCACAAGCATTTTCTGTACTGCAGAATAGCTTGCCTTACTCACACTGTCATTTCTTATATAGGTATACATACGGTTGCTCTCAATATATGGAACTATATTAGAAAAAATATCCTGAACATCTACATTTACATTCTTGTTATATACAACAAATGACTGTATCCTGTCTGCCATCGCATTCATCACATCACTGCTAAAAAGATATCTTACTATATCAAGTGCCAGTTCTTCACGCTTTCCTGCCCCCTTTAGTTTTCCGTTCATGGCTACTGAATATCCTGGTGTACTGAAATACCAGTTATCATTTTCTGTCTCCCCAAAATATGGCAGCAACATTAGACTGGTCATTCCTTCAGCCTGATATTCAGCAATATTGGTGCTCTGGCGTATCATTGCCACCTTGCCTGACACAAAATCTTCAAATGTTACTGAATATCCTCTACTGGCATCTTCTGCCTGCACACCGGTATCTTTAAATACCTGTTCAAGTCTTGAAAACAACTGCGTTCCCAATTCATCTGGCAGATAATCAACATTTCCTTCTGCAGCATCGTTTCGCCAAATTCTTCCTTTTGAACTCTGCAGCAATGGTATCGACCATGCCTGAAGCATATATGAATCTGTGTAATCATACTTGTAATCTGTTGCAAATCCCCTTATACCATATTCTCCAAACTTGTTGCACGCTTCAACAAATGTTTCATAATTGTAAGGAAGCTGTATTCCATACTCATCAAAAAGTTCAGTATTAGCCAGTATTCCCTCAACACTTGCCGCACCCGGAAGCCAGTTTACTGAACCATCTTCATTGGTAAACCCATCAAGATATACCTTGTAAAACATATTTGTAATATCTGTCCATGAAAAATCATATAGATATTCTTCCGGATTAATATCATAGTCATCATCAAGTGTTGAAGTCTGTGTCCATGACGATGCATCTATTATTATATCTGCAAGGTCATCATTTACTGCTGCATCATTAAGATACTGTGCCCCTCCCCTGCTTATTACAAAATCAAATTCGACATCCGGGAAGTGTTCTTTCAACATTCTTCCTACACTTGCAAGCCAGTAATCCTGGTCAAGCTGTACAACAATTCTTTGTTTTTCTTCCTTATAGTTCTTTAATGGCATACTACATGACATCAAAAAAGCTCCGCAGAATACTATCATCAGCAAAACACACATTACCCTTTTCATTATATCCTCCAAAATGTTCTAATCCTATGTTGCTTAATAATACTACTCTTTATTTTTGTCGAAATATGTCGAATATAGTTATAACTATTATTACATCCAAACTATTACTTAAAAAAATATATCAACCGCACTTATACACATCAGCTTAAAATAATTTATTTTGTCAGAATTGCCCGCAGAATATAATTGGTGTATTATTTTATAAAAAGATATCAGAATATTATTATAACTTAAAAAATACAGGAGGGCTTATGTGTACAGCAGCTACTTATAAAACTAAAGATTTCTATATGGGAAGAACACTGGATTATGAATTTTCTTATGGTGATGAGGTGACTGTAACACCTAGAAATTATCCTATTAATTTCAGATTTATGGGTGTAAGGAATAACCACTTTGCGATGATTGGAATGGCACATGTGGCTGACGATTATCCTTTATATTATGAAGCATTTAACGAAAAAGGGCTTGGCATGGCCGGTCTTAACTTTGTTGGCAATGCAGCTTACAGCGAACCGGACCTAAGAGGTTTTAACAGAGAGAGTAATATTGAAAATGTTGCCGTATTCGAATTCATTCCGTGGATATTATCGCAGTGTGCGACAGTTGATGAAGCTAAAGAAAGACTTCAATTTGTTAATCTTACCAACACTCAGTTTAATGAAATGTTTCCATGTGCTAATCTTCACTGGATTATTGCTGACAAGGAAAGCTGCATAACTGTTGAATCCATGTCAGACGGACTTCATATATATGATAACCCTGTTGGCGTGCTTACTAATAATCCGCCATTTAACATACAGATGTTTAATCTTAACAATTATATGGGTCTGTCTGCCAGACAGCCTGAATGCAATTTCTCGGACAGGCTTGATTTCAACAGATACAGCCGTGGTATGGGTGCACTCGGACTTCCTGGGGATCTGTCATCACAGTCAAGATTCGTAAGAGTTGCTTTTACTAAGATGAATTCTGTTTCAGGCAATGATGAGAAATCAAGCGTAAGCCAGTTCTTTCATATATTAAGCAGCGTAGACCAGCAACGTGGCTGCTGCCAGCTAGACGATGACAAATACGAGATAACAATATATACCTGCTGCTGCAATACAACTAAAGGCATATATTATTACACATCATATGACAACCATCAGATATGTGCTGTTGATATGCATAATGAGAACCTTGATGGTGATAAGCTGGTTCGATATCCTCTTATTACTGAGGGCGAGATAAGGGCTGTTAATTAAGTAAACATTTGCAATTAAACATTCAATCCTCTCCTTGCCAACTTCCCAGAATATGTTATTATATGATAGATTATTACAAGTGCTTAAAGCACAGAAAGAGGAATATATGTTAGTTTATGACGCTAATGCCAATTCTGGCAGCAATGCCGGTTTTGAGTGTACCTATACAACTTTTAAATCTGACAATTCTACAGCTTCACCAGAGAACCCAATCCTTGTTCTGGATAATTCTGAGAAAAAGTGGGATGAGACATCTTATGGTTTATTCACTAACCCTTATAAAAAGACTGCATTTGATTTCCAGATTAACGGTGAATCTTTTACAAGCAATATCTTAAAGATTGATTCAAGATTTACAAGCCTTATCAAATGGCTTGGTGAGAACAGAGTTAAAGTAAAGCTTACAGGTGCTAACTCATCTGAAGGATATAATGTATACAAGATTCAGGAAGTTGCATTTGGCAATGGTAACAAGTTATCCGCTGAAGACGGTTTTCTTCAGTTTATGATTGAAAGATTATTAGAGAGCAGTGCCGTTGCAGAAGACAATAGTGAAGAGCCTGATGAATCTGCTGATGATATGAAGCTTACAAGCCTTACAAGCATATCAGATTTTCTTAACTGTGCAGGAAGCACGCTTCCTGAGAATATCCGTTTATGGGCAAGACGCAATCTTGTTGTTGCCCGTTCAAGCGAGGTAACTCCTGAGGAGAAAAGACATGCACAGAGAGCACTTTCTATCATGCTTAATATTAAGTGGAAGAGCAATTACTTCGAATCAATTGACCCTGTGGAAGCAAGAAGAATTCTTGACGAAGAGCTTTTTGGTATGGAAAGTGTTAAACAAAGAATAATTGAGACAGTTATTCAGATTAACAGAACACACACTCTTCCTGCATATGGTATCCTTCTTGTTGGTCCTGCCGGAACAGGTAAATCACAGATTGCCTACCTTGTTGCCAAGATTCTTAAAATGCCTTGGACAACTCTTGATATGAGTTCAATCAATGACGCAGAACAGCTTACAGGAAGTTCAAGAATATACTCCAATGCAAAGCCTGGTATTATCATGGAAGCATTCAACATGGCTGGTGAATCTAACCTTGTATTCATTATCAACGAGCTTGATAAGGCAACTTCAAGTAATGGTAACGCCAACCCTGCGGATGTACTCCTTACACTCCTTGATAATCTTGGATTCACTGATAATTACATGGAGTGTCTCATCCCAACTTCAGGCGTATATCCTATCGCCACAGCTAATGATAAGGATAAGATAAGTGCACCGCTTCTTTCAAGATTTGCAGTAATTGATATTCCTGATTACACAAGAGAAGAGAAAAAGACAATTTTCCTTAAATATTCACTCCCAAAGGTTCTTAAAAGAATCGGACTTCACGAGGATGAGTGCCTGGTGTTTGATGACGGACTTGACGCTGTTCTTGATTACTGCAAGGATACTACAGGTATCAGAGACCTTGAACAGGCAGCAGAACATTTAGCAGCACATGCTCTTTATATGATCGAGGTTGAGCATGCCACAAGCGTTTCATACACAGCAGACATGGTAAATGAACTCTTTTAATTAAATTATTCAAACCCGATAACAAATACATGATATACAATAAGGAGCTGATATCACTACGATAACAGCTCCTTAAATAATCTTTACATATGTAATTGTAATTATCAGTCATTTCTTAACTTAAACTGTGCAACCATCTCACTAAGAGTTGTAGCCTGTGCTGTAAGCTCTTCACTTGTAGCTGATGTCTCCTGTGATGTTGCTGAATTAGCCTGTACAACTTCTGCAATTCTTGCAATTGCAACATCCGCCTGCTCCATACCTGCAGCCTGACTTGTAGATACATCTCTCATCTTCTTGGCACTCTCTGCGATAGACTGAACACCATCAACAACTTCCTTAAGTGAATCAGATGCCTTAGTAGCAATCTTATTCCCCTCTCCAACCTCGTAGATAGAAGCTTCTATAAGATTTCTTGAATCTACCGCTGACTTAGCACTCTGCTCTGCAAGTGTACGAATCTGGTCAGCAACTACTGCAAATCCTCTGCCTGCATCACCTGCTCTTGCAGCCTCAATGGAAGCATTAAGTGAAAGAAGGTTAGTCTGGCTTGCAATACTTTCAATCTCTGAAATGATATTGCCAATCTTCTCAGAAGCCTCACTGATACGAGCCATTGCCCCCATAAGAGCTTCCATGCTTTCTCTGCTGTTTTCTGCTGTATCAGCATATCTCTCTGCTTCTTTATATGAATTTTCCAGCTGTTCTGCTGTCTTCTGTATACCTTCATTAAGATCATTAATGGTTGCCTGCATCTCTTCGACTGTTGCAGCCTGATCTGTTGCACCTTCTGCAAGCGACTGTGCAGCATCTGAAAGATTAGCAGAACCTTCTGCCACCTGTTTAGAAGCATCTTCAACACCCTTTAATGTTGAATTCATCTGACGGTTCATGTTACGAATTCCAAGTAACAATGCATTGAATGCACCTGTATACTGATCTTCATGTTCGGTTGCGATAGCGAAATTACCATCTGCCATCTCTCCCATAAGTTTTCCGGCATCACTGATAATATTATGTAATCTTTCTGCCATAGCATGTGCACTATCTATGAGATCGGATATCTCATCTTTAGTCTCAACTTCAGGGAATGGTGAATCCAGATCTCCCTGTGCAAATGTCTCGAATCTGGCCATCATTCCATCTAACGGCTCTTCTATACTCTTTGCAATCGCATGTGCTGCTTTAGAAGCAACAACAACTACCGCAGCTATAATTCCAATTGCAGCAACAATCGCTATTATAAGAAATATTTCAAGCTTTAATTTTTCTGCATCACCTTTAGCAACATTAGTGTCCATAAGTTCATTAAGTGCATTATCAAGTGCCTCATACTTAGGTGCCGTCTCATTCAGCATCATCGACTGAGCCTTCAGTGACTGATTAGAATCTGTCGTAGCTCCCAGCTTTATAACTTTCTCATCAATTTCCTTATATTCAGCCCACGCCTTATCAATCTTATCCATACATTCCTTGCCAGCCTTACTAGACATTATAGGTCTTATCTGTTCAAGCTTGGCTTCAAATGCTTCGACATGCTCATCATGCTGCTTTTTCATTGAGCTGATAAGGCTTACTGAATCATATCCTACAACTCCCCTTGAAGCTCCTCTTATCTCTGCTGCCTCAGACATAGCTGTAGCAATATCTCCCTGAGGGAATGCGTAACGCTTCAGCACCCTGCGGTAATCCATAGACATATAAATCATCATTGCACTTATAACAACTGCAACTACGGAGAACGCTATGATTATCAGTCTAAATACATAATTCAAACGCCCCTTTATATTCATATTATTCATTTTCTTTAACATCTTATAACTACCTGCCTTTCCATATGCATCATTTGTACAATGTATTTAATTGTTCCCTATTTCATTCAATTAACATATTATTCCTAATTTTAATTTTTTTCAAGGTATTTTCACAAAATACTCATATGTAATTGTCTGAGTCCGTCTATTTCATCACACAATTCCCTGCTTGAGCAAGTTGAACAATCCATTGTAAGACCGTTAAATATGTTGTTTAAGGAGTCAGTTATCTGTTCACATCTGTGTGCTTCACTTTTTAAAAATATGTAATCAATATCCTGCTCCGTGACAAAATATATGCTTACAGCCTCAACCTCAGGACGCTTCCTGTAGGCATTGATAAGCCCCTGTCCTACCGCTGCAAAATTAATCCCATGCGAAACTGCTTCCTTACTCACTCTCACAGGTTCTCTTTCCCTGACTGCTGATATTCTCATCATATATCCTTTAGGAAATGCATGGTATCTTACATAATCAGTTGCCCTCATTGAAGCATACAGTGCATTATCATCATGATTCTTAATATATTCACCATCCAGCCTGATTACAGTAATTCTTGCATATGAAATATCATTCTTAATATCACACAGGTCATCACCCACAAGATACACAGCATCTTCCGGCACAAGTTCCTCATCCTGTGTAAATGCAATGGCACTTACCGCTGCATTGCTCCCACCGCCAAGCTCATAAACCATCTCACTTTTAAGGATAAGATTCTCTTTATCAGTCATCTCCCACACTCTCTGTAATGGAAGTCTCTTTGCTCCATGATTTTCAAGCATTGATGTCAGCTTCTTTATCTCACCATCATATAAATCCATCGGCTGTTTCTGCCCTTCCTGTCATTCTTTCTGATACTGCCTCTGTTGTCACTCTTTCTGCTCTTCCTGCTTATGCTTCTTCGCCTCGCGCCTGTTCTTTGACCAGTTATAATATGCTGTAAGCGGCTTGATTAAAGATGCCGCAAACTTCATATCAAGATTAAAGAAATATATAACAAGAGTGAGAAAAAAAAGCACAACAAGCACGATTGCTATAATTGCCAGCACTTTTAATACTATCATACATTACTTCCCTTCTGTCTTGCATATTCTGCAGCACCTAATGCTCCCATAAGCTGTGGGTCTGTCGGCAGATCCACTACATTTATCTTAAGAACCTTCTCTATTGCTTTCTTCAAGCCTTCATTCTTGGCACATCCACCTGTAAGTGTAACGCTGTCAGCCGCACCTGCTTTCTTAGCCATGACAAAGCATCTCTTAGCAACCGATAACTGTATTCCTGCCGCTATCTCCTCCATAGGCTTACCCTCACCTACTAACGAGATAACCTCACTCTCTGCAAATACCGCGCACTGTGCTGTTATTGGAATCACGTTCTTCGCCGTAAGTGACAGATTAGAAAATTCATCTAAAGACATCTCAAATGCTCTTGCCATAGATTCAAAAAATCTTCCCGTTCCTGCTGCACATTTGTCATTCATCGCAAAATTAAGCACAGTTCCATCAGTGTCAATCGCAATTCCCTTAACATCCTGACCGCCGATATCAATAATCGCCTTAACCGATGGGGCAGTCACATGAACTCCCATAGCATGACAGCTTATCTCTGATATATTCTCATCTGCAAACGGTACTTTGTTTCTTCCGTAACCCGTACCAATCAGATATGTAAGCTCCTCTGCGCTGTTTAAACCGTCAACCTGGCTTACAGCCTCGTCAAGTGCATCCTTCGCACTAAGCACAGGATTAATCCTGCTTCTCTTAGTAACCGCAGCTGCGATTTTTCCATTCTCATCTATAATTACGCATTTGGTATATGTACTTCCTGCGTCACAACCACCGAAATATTTCATTCTGCTATCCTTTCCTGCCACGTATGCAGCATCCACACTTCTTACCAGCTCTTAGAATCGTCAAAATCCTCAAGTGACGGGTCAAGCGGCTCTTCCCTGAAAACAGTTCTCATATATCTGTTAATCTCCGTTCTCATGTCTCTTCTTGTTCCATCCTCAGGACACATAAGATTGTGCGTTACCCATATTAAATGTATTCCATGTTTTCTCGCTTCTTCCTCAAATAGACCATGATATCCTGACATTGATTTGCAACCCATATGAACATACATGATTACTATATCAATATTAAACATTTCGCAGAAGCGCCAGAGTGCCTCTACGCCTGTCTCATAACCGCCGTTAGAGCGGTTTCTCATAATCATGTTCTCATACAGATATGCAAGGTCTAACATTGCCTGGTGCTTATCCTCTGTGTTGACCATCTCTGTAGACACCATACTTAACATATCTGCAATAGTTACAACACCCCAACAGTTAAGAAGCCAGATTGGGAGTGCCGTATAATATGCAGCCTGAACGCCCCATGTCATGGCTCTGTGGCGGTACTCCTTCGCCGCCATCTCTTTACTCTTATATGCATCAAGTGCCATCTTTGTAAGCTTTTTATCCATATCAAGGAATGCCTGATTTCTTCCACCGGCAGCCTGATATACACCATATCTGTAGAGTGCAAGCGTTACGCCCATAACCTGCGGATAATCTGTCTTGGAAATCTCCATCCACTCTAAGAATTCCTCTGTCTCTGCATTAAACCGCTTCATACTCTTAAAGAATGCATCCCAGTCGAACTTCTCTCCAGTCTGTTCCTCTATGAAATGGATTGCATTGACAACCTCTTCTGCCGCATACTCCTGTACACTTTCCTGTCTGTGTCTTATTGGCACAGCAAGCTGAAATGTAGGAATTTTAAATGACCTTGCTTCAATCCCGTTACCCATAAGGCTTCCGTCACATGTCGTATTACACTGCACCGCACAGCAGCCTATAAGCGGGAAATCATCAGCCAATGCTACACCAAGCTCAGCCGCCGGCATAGGACAGACATCTGATGGCACACCATACTGGTGTGTAACGTCAACATAATAGCTTACTCCGTCCTGTGACATCATCGAGCTTGTATACACTGCAGGAACTTCCACTGACAACCATGTAAGGTTAGGAAAACCTCCCATCAGGGTACTCATCATATTTTCATCAAAAAGGACAATCTTGCTGTTTAGCTTCTTATCATTGCCGATAGCCGGGTCTGCCTTAAATATCTGTCCAAGCATCCCGCATATATCAGTAACGATAAGTCCCAGTGCCTGATGCGCCATTCTAAGCTGAGTTCCTCTCATGCCCTCGGTATGCCTGTCCATGAAATCAGGCAATGCAAGATAATTAATCATCCAGCGGTATCTGAAGAAGCCCTTCATGTTATTAGGTTTTATTATAAATGTAATTAAAGTCTTCCAGTATCCAAGCCACCTTACATAGTCGTACCATGTATCTTTCAATCCGCGCCATTCTCTTCTTCTCTTCGGCTTTTTGCCTGTATAGAATCTGCCGAGTGGCTCGCTTCCTATATTCTTAGACATATTTATAATTTCCTTCCTGCATTGATACGCTTAATCTCAAGGCTCTCAACAAATGCCTGTATTCTTGTTCTTAACTGTCCAGAAGTTCCGACAGCATAAGGTCTGTCAATTGAAAGAACAGGATAGCCGTATTTTTCTTTCATGACATGGAATGCCGAAGCCCTCTCATAGCCCCAGTAATCACAGAATTTAATCTGCTGATATATAAGGCCATCCGCCTTATACTCTTTAGCTATTGCGTCAACATACTCCTGTCTCTCGATAATCTTTTCTGTATTCATGAATCTTGGACACTGTCCCCACTTCATATACTGTCTGCATATCTGTGTAAGAACATCCTCTGTATCGTTAAGAATAATCTCATCTCTTCCCGGAAATGACCCAAAACAGAATCTGTCAGCCACAACCAGTGCGCCTGCTTCCTCCGCAAGCTTTATAAGCTCAGGGTTATCAATCTCTGAACCAACCATTACTACCCTTGCCCTGTAATTACATTTTTTATCAGGTTCACGCGTCTTAAGCTCCTCAAGTGTTTCTTCGAGCTTTTCTATAAGTGCCCCTTTCGGGCAGCAGTAGGTTGCAAGACACAGAACCGCGAATTCATACCCAGTAATTCTTGGATTATCTTCTTTTCTGTAATCACCGATGCTTCTTATAATCCGGCTTATCTTATTCTGCAATTCTACTGACTTTCTAAGTGCATCATCTGATATATCTATTCCATATGTATTATTAAGCGGTTCAAGCACATGAAGTCTCATCTGCTTAACAAAATGTCTTAACGCCGTCTCATCATTCTTCATCGGAACATCTGAATATTCCACAAAGAATTTTTCCTTCTCTATAAGGTGCTGTCTCTCAATATTCTCTACGCACCTGTTCATCTGCGCACATGCATCCGGCGCAATTATACAGTCAAGAAAGTTAAATCCACCCTCAATTGCTCTCTCTAATATCGCACGACATCCCTCACATAGCATACTGCTCATGTAATATGTACCCATCTCTATAGAACCTGTACGGGGTGCACGCAGCCTTACCGAAAAGCTGCCAGGCAGATTAATAAGCGGCTCCGGTATCTGAAAACAGACTGCACCGATTGCAATATCACCTTTAGCCTGTGCCTGCCTTACAAGGTCGTTATTCACGTCCTCCAAAAGCTTCTCAAAATAATACAGATTAGCTAAATCCTTCACATTTGCCTCCTCTTACAATATTCCCATATTAACAAGGGCTTTCTTTGCACCCTCAACAATAATCGCATCATCAGGAAGATTGAATACATTTTCACCAAGCACATCTGCCTGCGCAAGC
Organism: Eubacterium sp. AF22-9; assembly: GCA_003458705.1. Lineage (GTDB taxonomy): Bacteria > Bacillota > Clostridia > Lachnospirales > Lachnospiraceae > Lachnospira. The sequence goes on from QRVH01000026.1 coordinate 20,017, forward strand.
TTGGAATCGCTCTGTATTACTGAAAGCAGTTCAAGGTCGCCGATATCCATAAGCTTCGCAACCTCCATATCCGGTATTCTGTTAGCGATAACTCCGATTCTGTCATACATCACAAGCTCATCTGCAACTTTCTTGATTGTCTGCACAACCTGGCATCCCTTCTTGCTCGCGTCAGTAACAAGCAGCAGATGTGTAACCTTCTCCATAACTCTTCTGTTAATCTGCTCTATTCCTGCTTCTCCATCAATTACAACATAATCAAACTTATCTGAAAGCATTGTGATAACTTCTTTAAGATATGAATTAATCTTGCAGTAACAGCCTGCTGTCTCAGGTCTTCCTATTGCGATAAATGCATATCCGTCCTGTTCAACAACTGCATCCATTATCTCGTATTTGGCTTCTCCAAGTAACTCCACAGCAGTCTTGGTATCTCCGCCTTCAACATTCTTGATTACTTCTTTTCTTATATCATCTATAGTCTTATCAACCTCAACATTAAGCACTGTAGAAAGTCCGACCGCCGGGTCAGCGTCAATCGCAAGTATCTTCTTATCTGGGTGTGCCTCAACAAGAAGCTTTACAATAACTCCCGCTAAAGAAGTCTTACCAACTCCGCCTTTTCCTGCTACTGCTATAATCTGTGTTTTCTTATCCATTATTGTTCTCCTTAAAATATGTCGAATTTAATTCTTAATTATCAGTATCCAAAAAATGTGCCAACGCCATTCACAAGTCCATTGGCAAGCATTTCTAATGTTTCATCACTATGGTCTGAGCTTGCATTCCCAAGTTCCATATCAACTGACGGAACTGTACTGTATGATGTCTGTGTCAGATCTATCGTCATGCTTCCAGAACCATGAATCTTTGCACCTTGTCCACGAAGTCCGTCAACAAGTAATGCGCCAAGTGAATCATGCTGCTGCCAGTGGTCTGCCACAGGACTCATATTCTTAATTGCATCGGGAACTGCTATATAAAAGCATCCCTTATCGTATGAAAGTCCATCACCATCCCAGTGCAATGATATATGACAGTCTGCAACATTGTTACATATTACAGTTCTTGCCACATTATCAAGCTGTACATCTGATGAATCCCTTATCATAAGCACATCATATCCTTCTAACAGAAGTTTATCTCTTAAAATCTCTGCCATCTTAAGTGTTACTTCGCTCTCTGGTGTCCCGTCATAAAATGTCATTCCGCCTGACACCGCCGTTGCTGTCGCAGCGCCAGCCGCCGTACTGCCTCCTGTACTCTTAAGAGAACCATCCGGATGGCACAATGTTCTTACCGCCGAACCTCCTGCCGTTCCATGCCCGGCATTAACTCCGACAACAATATTCTTTCTCTGACCTGACGCTTTATAAAGAACAGCATAACCATCACTTATAGCAGAATGGTCCGCATATTCCCATGTTGTATTCATATAAATGTGTTCCAGATTCTCATATACAGGAACTCCGGTATATGGTTCTTTCTCTCTTATATATGGATTCTGCGTCTCCTCCTGCCCTGCATCTGTTTCAATCTGTTCTGTATTCTCTTCAAAATCGCTTTCTGTCTGCTCTGTGCTTTCTGTTTCTGCTGTCTCTTCAGCAGACTGACTGCCTGCATCTGAATCCTCGATTCCGCTTCCAGTCATATCCTGACTTGTTTCTTCAATGTCCGATTTATTCAATTTCGATGAAGCATCAATATTATTCTTTTTACAGCCTGACATCATCGTCACCGTAACTATCAGCGACATTATAACAGCTGCATATTTAGCAGCATTTGTCAATCTATTCATCTGTATCCTCCGGCCACACTGAACCTTCATCAAGTCCGTTATCAGTAAGCCATTTATCTTCTACTGTAATATATTTCTTAGTGCCAGCTTCATCAACAAGCATAACAGAAACCCTGGGTGTCTGCCCTTCTGCAAGTTCTTCACACCCATAATCTCCGTCAAATATCTGTTTTATCTTCCACATAACAATCTCCGTTTCAGCACTTGATATTTTTATTATAAAACATTTTTACAAAATATGCTATAATATATCCATTATGAAAGTACGGCGTACATGATGGTGTAAGCTATGATGTTGTATGTAACCGGGACGAGACATGTGGTGGATAAGTCCTGTCACTGGCGTAAAAAGTCACATTGGCAAATGCTCCGCTGATTCATTCACTGCTAAGAAATTCGTTAAAGTTGAGGGTTATGATACCGACAGGGTGCTGGTGATAAAGTAATAATAAAATGGACTTTCCCACGGATTTACCGTGCAGAAAGTCCATTTTGCTTTTATTTCAGTTTATCTTACCCCCAGATAAGCTTCTCCCAGAATTCCTTATCCCTGGCATACTTTAATATATCCTCTTCTTTTTCGTTATCGAGGTAATCCATAACCTTGTTGTAATCTGTCGGATTTTTAAAATCAATCTGCCACAAAAGTGTGCCTACTCCGTCCTTAAATTCCTTACATATAATTCCCTGCTCGGTATATGCAGTAACTGTCCACACTTTCTCTCCTGATTCATCATCACATGATGCACTTTCTGTTGCACCTTCTGTCTTGCTTACACCTTCTGTTGTGTCTCCTGTAAGCATAAGCTCCTGAGACTTGCTAAGGCTGTCCTGTGCTTTTTCATTGGCAATAGCTGCTTTATGAAGAATTGTCTGATCCTCTGTTTTCATGTCATATGTCCAACTGTTTTCTTCTATCCATTCTTCATCCTCAGTCTTTACATCAGATGCAAATCCATTGGCTGCTGCACTCTGCGCTGCGCTCGAAGCTGCATTTGCCTTCTGCCCTGCCGGTGCATTAGCTGCTGCCTTAGAAGCTGCTTCATCCTGAACTTCCTTAAGCTTTCTGATTTTATCCTTGATTGCATCAATATTCTGGTCAAAACTGTTTAAAAGCTTTTCCCATTCCTTGTCTGACATATCCCGCCAGTCCTTTTCCTCAAGATCGTCTGCTGTAAGCTCATACTGCTGTTTGAGCATTTCAATGAGACCCGCTACAGAATATCTTTCACCCGTTGCCTCATTTTCAAGTTCAATACCTGAACCAGCCAGTGCAGCATTCCAGTTTTTCTTTTCAGTTAAAGCTTCATCCAGTGAATTGTATGAATATGCCATATCATCTGTCAAATGTTTCAAGGCATTCCAGCTGCCCCATTTGTATGAACCTTCACTGGTTGAGTCTGCATACTGGCAATATGCAAACATTTCCACAGCACTTGCATTAGATGGATCTATCTCAGAAAGATTAACATCATAATCCCTGAATTCATTTCCACCCAGTGCAATGCTTACTCTTATAATCGTGTCCTCACTGTCCGGATTAATAATCTGGGTTGCCCTCATTCCGTAGCCGGTATCCCCAACATTTAAGAAACCAATTCCTAATGACTTGTACTGGATATTATTATCCTGCTTCATAGATTCTTCAAAACCGGTGTCTCCTTTGCCAGTCTTCGTTGTTCTGGAACTGTACTCTGAATAAGTCCCATACCTCATTTGTGTGTTAATATTCATGTATTCTCCTTTCTGCAGCCGCTCAGTCAGTCGCAGCCGCACCACTTTCCAGAAAGGTCCAAGTGGCATATTCTCATCGCTACTCGCGCGAGCAGCTCATACGCCAGAACTTTGTTCCGGCGTTGTCGCGGTGCTCCTCGAATATGCACAAAAAGCCAGCAGCCCGTGCAAGCACAGCCGCTATCTTTTTATGCATATTCTCATCGCTACTCGCGCAAAAAAGACGCATTCATCCAACAGCTTCAATCCATTGAATAAATGCGCCTTCCATGCCTAATATATATCGGCATTATTTCATATATCATTATAGTAATTCAGAATTTCATTCCATATTTTTTCAGGTCAACCCTGCCATTAACAACCTCAATTCCATCTGCCATAAGAAGCTCTGCCTGCTTTCCGGCTCCTCCAAATGCGAATTCCCCGGCAAGCTCTCCCTTCGAATTAACTACTCTGCAGCACGGAATATATAACGGATCCGGGTTCTTATGAAGTGCATTGCCAACCGCACGCGCCATCTTTCTGTCGCCTGCAAGCTCTGCAATCTGTCCATATGTTGCAACCTGTCCTCTAGGAATCTTCTTAACAGCTTCATATATCCTCTTGGTCGGGCTGTAAGATACAAGGTCATAGCTTTCCGCAATCATACGCTTAATATCTTCATCAGAAATAGTCCCATCAAGAATAATCGTATTCCAGTGTTCCTTATTCTGATGCCAGCCCGCAATTACAGAAGAATATGTACTCCTCCACAAATCCCGCCATTCAGGTGAAACTTTCACATTAAGATTAATATATCCGTCACGCTCGTATGTCCATAAAAATGCTTTCTTGCATCCTTTAACTCTTACCAGCTGCCAGTTCTGATCATGAAACGGTGCTTCCTGATAAGTATCTGGAAAAGAAAGTCCATATTCGAGTGCTTCTTCCCTTGTCGTCATATCATCAGTCCTTAGTTATATTTGTAAAAGCCTTCGCCAGAAGACATTCCAAGCTTGCCCTCATCAATATATTTCTTAAGGATTGCTTCCATCTTCTTGAAATTATATGGCATCATCATCTTCTTAAGAAGTGGTGAGAAAATTCCCGGAACGCTCTGGTACTGGTGAACAATATTGTAGGCAGTATTAAGTCCTACTGTGTCAAATATCTGGAATGGTCCTTTAGGTGCTCCAGTTCCTCTTGTCCATGCAATATCAATACTTTCAGGATCAGATATTCCTGCTGCGTACAAATCAAGCCCGCTTAAAAGGAATGGAACAAGCATAGAATTAAGCAGATATCCGCTCTTTTCCTTTCTTACAGGAAGTCCGATCATTCGTATGTCGTTGGCAAACTGCATAACCTCGTTAAAATATTTTTCATCAGTCTGTGCCTGTGTCATAACCTCTGCAGTATTATTCTTCCATATAGAATTAGCAAAATGTAATGACAGATATTTGTCAGGTCTGCCTGTATATTTAGCAAACATTGAAGGAAGAAGTGTTGATGAATTAGTTACAACAACAGTCTTGTCTGGAAGAAGCGGAGCAAGCTTTTCATAGAAAGCAATCTTGTCCTTCTCATTCTCAGCCATTGACTCAATTACAAGGTCTGCATCTGCAACAGCCTTAGCCATATCAAGTTCAAGCTTGAGATTAGCATATGCATTTTCAACCTTCTTAAGACACTCTTCCTTGTCAAATGTATCTTCATCCGCAAGTCCTGCACACCACGCATTCTTATCCTCTGCCATCTTCTCAATAGCTTCATTATAAGTCTGCTTAAGATGGTCAATCTTAGGCTGTGTTCTTCCAATAGACCCCTCGCTTCTTAACCAGATAGTTACATTAAATCCACAATATGCTGCCTGAAAAGCAATCTGGCTTCCAAGCACTCCGCCTCCGGCAACAACAACATTTGAATATTTCATACTTATCCCCTTTCTTATAAATACTCACTACGCCATAAGACTTCTAAATGTATCAAGCACATCATTTCGTCCAATCATTATGTCATAATCAGGCTTTTCTGGCTCTCTTCTCAATGCCGGTTCCGGTGGAATAACCGGTTCTTTAGGCATTATCGGTTCTTTAGGCAATGCCAGCCGTGATAATTCAATCCTTACATTCATTATTTCCTTATCCTTCTTGGCTGCTTTTGCCCCAGCCATAAAACCTTCTATAAATCCTTTATCTTCCTGAAGTCTCTTTAACTCATATTCAAGTTTCTGCTTGTTGTCATTATATTCTTTCTTCTTGGCATTCCATTCTTCAATAGCTGCGCCATTTACAGCCAGCCACTCATCATGTTCCTTCTGCTTCTCTTCAACATCCTTAACCCACTGCTGTCTGGCTTCCTCAAGATTATCTCTCTCATACTCCCACGAATCATGGTCTTTCTGGTATTCTGCTTCACTGTTGGAAAGATTAGCATTTGCCATATCGTCTGCCTTCTTAAATGCATCCTCAAGCTTTGAAAAATATGCTGTCTCCTGCTGTCTGGCTGCCTCTATCTCCTGTTGTTCCTGTTCTGTGACATTCTTTAATATCTCGTCAAGATGCCTGTTTACATTAGCAACAAATTCTTCTATTCCGGCTGCCACCTCAGCATCGGCATTCTGCTTTGCCCTCTTGAAAAGCTCATTATCACTTAATATGTAATGCTCATTATTAGCTGCAATGGCACTCTTTGTATTCTCAACACCTGACTGATAGTTAAAATGTACATCAAACAGATTCGCATACTCTTCTTCTGAGAACAGATTAGCAACAGGATACTTGTCCTTTATCTCCTGACGCCTGTCTCTGATTTCCAGTTCATATGTATTATCTGATGTATTTCCAATTACCTGAAGGTACAGATTATCTGCCATTTCTCTTGCATTAGTGCATTCCTGCTGCACAAGAAGCTGTCCCCAGTATGCCTTTGAATTATCAGGTTCTTCATCAAGAACCTGAAAGAAAAGCTTATTGGCTTCTTTCCAGTTCTTATCTGAAATTGCAGAAAATCCCTCATCAAGCAGCTTATTGATATCCACCGGTTCGATAATTTCTATTTCTTCAAGTTCAATCTCTTCCGCTGGTTCAGCCTTTTCTGGTTCTGGTGCTGGCTGGTTAACTGATTCCGGCTTCACCACATTTGCCATCTCAGCCATTATATTATTAAATGTATCATCGTTTCCAAGCTGGCACACCTTCAGACCTGCAAATTCTTTAGGAATATCATATTCATCAACATCTTTATAACATGGAATAAGACATTTATTCTTATTCTTTTCTGCTATCTCAAGATATCTGTTCCATTCATTCTTAACCCAGACATCGTTATAATCATCATATGATGTACCAAGTGCAAGCATAACATTTGCTGAATTAAGAGCTGAATATATGTATGGTTCACAGTCTGATTGCTTTTTTCCTTTAAGTGCGGCTTCTGATAAAAATACCCTGTATCCGGCTGATGTCAGCTTGTTATATAAATGTCCTGCTATTTCACTAACTGGTGTTTTATCTCCATTATCATCCTGCGCCCTGTAGCTTATATATATATCGTATGGCTGTTCACTTTCTGCAATCCTGATATATTCCTTACGGGTTTCCTCTATTATCTTAGCTTCTTCCCTGTATATTGCTCTTGACTCTGAATTCGAATTCTCCATTACAAGTTCAAAATCTTCTTCATCCATTACACTATTATAAGAAGTTCTGTGACAAACAGGTATCTTTTTCCCGCTCGCATCATCTGCATATTCAATACCATATTTGCAAAGGATTAATCCCCAGTATCCTTCTGCTTCCTCCGGGTAACTGTCAGTTATTGTATTATATATTCCTGCTGCTTTATCAAAATCGCAGTTAAAACGCAGTCTCCCGGCACGCTCAAACAACTTAAGTTCTTTATCGTCCTCTATATCCGGAACTGTCTGGCTCGTTCCACATTTTTCGCATTTACAGACAGTAATCGAATCCTCTATCTCCAGATTACTTCCGCACATTTTGCACTTTAAGGCCCCCATTTGCATTCTCCTTATCATTAACGTATTTCACTTAATCGCGCATATAATACAATACTATTAAAGCCGTATAGAATATTATAATATTTAGTTATTGGGGTGTCAATTTCGGATTTCGTCTCAGGCAGCCATGTGAATTCATCAATTCCTAGTACATCGTTCTCGAAATAACTACTCCATCCTTAAATTCCTTACATGTAAATCCCTGATCGGTATGCGTTGTGCTTCAACCGCCTCCTTTTATGGTATGAAAAAAGCACTCTAACCTGTTCTGGCTAAAGTGCTGTGTAAGTTTATTATTAATTTTCTCAGTCAGACAAAAAGTTTATTAAATCTCATTATGGTTCAATCGACTTTTTAACTCCAAAATATCATGCTTTATTTGTTCAATGACTATATTAAATTCCTCATCGCTTTTCCCAGTTGGATCTTCAAGTCCCCAATTATCATCAAATGGTCTGCCTATAAATGGACACCCTACATTACATCCCATTGATATTGCAATATCCGGTTCTGGAATATCACTAACCAGCTTACTGAACTGTCCTTCTGCTTCCATATCTATATTATATAATTCCTTCATGATACGGACAGCATCCTGATTAATCTGTGGTTTTGTTTCTGTCCCCGCCGAATAACTTTGAAACACATCTGATGCCAGATGTCTTCCAAAAGCCTCAGCAATCTGACTTCGGCAGGAATTATGGACACAAATAAAAGCTACTTTTATCTTACTCATAAAATGGACACCTCTCCTTTATACATTGCTCATTAAAATCTGTAAATCCACATTGCATTTGTTCGTATTGCAATGTTACTCCATAATGAGCATTTACATAATCAATACCATTCTTAAATGCTATCATCGCATCTCTCTTGCAGCATCTTGGTCCGTTTATGGTTCCTAATTCCCCAATTGCTTTCGAGGTAAACTGCATATGATTTCCCCATGTTCCATCCGTTGAAAGCGGACCTGTTCCGTCAATGATTGCTAGTGCAGCACCTATAGATGTGATTGCTCCGCATATTCCCCATAAACCGCACATTGCCCCCGGCATCCTAAGGCCCTCTGCCATCAGCCTGTCCAACGCCTGCTCTAAGTCTATCTCTCCACCTGCGTTTTTGTAGGCTACAAGCAAACTTGCACCATCTAATATATGGTGTTCCGGTCCATGAATACTAACATATTCCTTCTCTGCAATCTGCTTAAAAATGACAACCGGATTTGTTCCCCGTTCTTTCTTTATATCTTTTACAATCAGTTCTGCTTTTTCTTTTACTGTCATAGAAACCTTCCTTTCGCATTATTTGCAATTCTTACAAGCATAAGCATTACAGGACTTAGCATTTTCCATCTAACAGCAGCTATCTTTTTTGTCACAGCATGACTCACATGTCAAACAGCCAATATCTCTTTTCTGTCTTTTACATATTAGATAAAAGCATGTAAAATTTCTTTTACATAGCTTAATTGCGGTCTATTTAGCTTGTTTCCTGACTACTCAGGAAAAATATTTCTACCCTCGCCCCACCTGTATTTTCAGAATTTGAAAGTTTAATACCTCCACCATATTTTTCAGCCACAGTTTTTGCAAAAATAGTCCCATCCCATAATGGGCTTCGCCATTTCTACTTGTGTCATCCATAAAAAACTGCTCTGTGCCATGCAATAATGCTTCTTTTGTAAATCCTGATCCGCTATCCTCCACAATGAATGTCAGCCGGCCATCCTGCTCCTTTGCGTCAATATAAATGATTCCATTTTCTTTTGTATGCTCCACTGCATTCTGAATCACATTCATTACGACCCGGAACATTGGATCATAAGCAATCGTTACCTTTTTATCACTTTGTTCCGCCTTCCAATCTATCTTCTGGTGATAGATTTCTACCAGTCCGAGTGCCTGTTCCTTTATATCTGCGAAAAATTCTTCTAACCTCACCGTTGTATAGGTAACATCACTGCAATTCCATGATTTTGTGACATCTATCAACTGTTTTACATAACTTTGTATCTGTGTTGTGCCGTTCAAAACATAAGTGATATTTTTCTTCTGTTCTGTGGTCAGTTCAGTCTCTGAAAGTAGTTCTGCATTTCCCCGTACAATCGTAAGAGGTGTTTTAATATCATGCGCCAAAGCAGACATCTGTTGTTTCTTTTCCTGCTCTGTTTTCCACTGCTTTTCTAAAGATTCTCGCAATGCATCTCGCATATCATCGATTGCCGATAAACAGTCATCAAACTCTTTGATACCGGAACAGGATGTCTCATATTCCAGATTTTGATCCTTTATTTGTCCGATTGCGTCTAATACAGGCTGCATCTGCTTTTTGATTCTTTTTCCAAAACGTAAGGACGGAATGATGATAATCGCTACCGCTCCAATCACAGACATAATAATCATCACATTCTGTGGTCCTATAAAATGCTCCCTCAAAAAAGCTGAATGATATTGAGGTGTCAGGCGATATTGCAATACAACATATTCATTTTCCCTTACAATTACTTTATAAAAATATTTCCCGGATGCGTTTCTGTACTTTGCAACATTCCATGCTATCTGTTCGTATTGTTCTGACAGATCTCCACCTATTTTCTCTCCATTCTCTGAAAAGATTACATAATCACAAAGTGCGGGAATCATCTCAGCAGTCACTTTATCTGCATGTAGAATCGTATCATATGCTTCATTAATCTTTTGCTCTGCATAATTTGCCGGATAAATACAGCCCACACTAATCAAAAGGTACAGCAGCAGATAAGCAACAATCACCAAACCAACTAATGATCCAAGCATGACCAGTACATATCTCATAAAAATCCTGCTGAGTGCATTGCTTTTCTTTACTCTTCCCATTTATATCCAATCCCCCAGACTGTTTTTATCGGTGTATAATCATAATCCGCAAATTTTGCTCTTATATTTTTGATATGCGTGATTATAGTACTGTCATTACTCTCATTGTCAAAGCCAAAGACCGCTTCCAATATCTGTTCCTTCGAGAAAACCTGTCCTCTGTTTTTAGCCAGAAATTCACAGATTTCGTACTCCGCTTTCGTAAGAGGAAGTTCCTTATCATCAACCAATAGTTTCTTTTGAGATATTTGAATACAGACCCTCCCCAAAACCATCCGGACAGAATGTTCCCTGTGCTCTCTTCTAAGATGTGCATTGATCCTTGCCCGAAGTTCCATCACTCCAAATGGCTTTGAAATATAATCATCTGCTCCTAAAGAAAGTCCGTTTACCAGACTGTTTTCCTCCGTTTTTGCCGTAAGAAACAAAATCGGACAATCCACAAGTGCCCTGATTCTTTTGCATAATTCGAAGCCATCAATTCCAGGCATCATAATGTCCAGTAAAATCAGGTCATAACAATGTAATTCTTCCATATTAATTTTTAGTGGATTACTTACTTTGGTAACCAGATGTCCATCCTTATTCAAAATGCTTTCTATCATTTCCAAAATTGCCGGTTCATCATCAACTGCCAGTATTTTTGCCATAGTTTCCCTCGATTCTATTCCGATATTCTGTTTCCTTCCCAGTGGTTTACCCACCAAAAATAGTATACCATACTAATCCCTGTAAATATTAACCAACCTGGTATGAATGACAACCATTCACCTACACTAGTTTCTCCCAATACAGATTGCAGATAAGTATATGGTACTCTACCCGTCCAGCAGACAAATACATATTTCCACACATAATCTCCAAGTCCGGTAAGCATCAATGCACTAATTAGTCCTGATATAATCCCTGCTCCAATGGATACCCCTTTTCCAAACTGAAAAGCCAGAATCAGCTGCCACAGATAAAGTGGAACACTGCTTCCCCACAGCAGCAATGCTGCAAATATACATCCTTTCATGATTTCGATATCGCTTGATGCGATTCTTCCAAATCCAATTCCGAATATGATTGCTGTCAATAGGATAGAGCACAGACACAAAACCAGTAGCATCAACAGTTTCGATAAAAATGCTGTAAGTTTATCTGGTAAAGACAACAGGTTTTGAAAATTACCTGCATTTTGTTCCTGTTCCATCACACTTGCTGTAAAAATTCCAATAAGTACCGGAAGTCCTGCTCCTATTGCCTGATAAAATGCAATCACTTTCATATTTTCATTCCATGGTGAAAAAAAGTAATATATTAAAAATATAACGCTGGTTATAATCGGAATCAGTAAGTGTGCCAGAATCACAGATGTTCCTTTCATCTTTCGCAAGTCTGCATTAAGAGATCTTCCAATCATCTTATTTCACCTCTCTTCTCTCAAACCATTTCAAAAACAGAACCGTTACAAAAACAAACCAGATGATTGAGAGACACATTCCCGGAACAATGACTCCCGTATCCAAAAGAGGATTCCCTGCTTCTGCGGCAAGTCCATTTGGTAAAACATGAAGCAACGGGCACATCATTCGCATAGGGATTGCAGAAACAAGTACATACCAGATTCTGGTTTGTGATATTACCACACCGCTGATGGTAATAAATAGGCAGACGAACAGGTTTACAATCATTCCAAATCGTTCACTTAAAAATAAAGCTACCGGAATCTCCCATAACTCAGAAACCGTCAGAAACAATACTGCAATCAACGCTCCTCCAACTGGAACATGTGTCGTTAGAAGAAAGCCTCCAAGCGTTGCTCCTGCAAACACAATCACATTAGAAAACAAAATCATGTACCCAATATAAATAATTTTCCCCAGCAACAATTTTCTTCTGTCTGTGGGAATAGTCATTAAATGATAGTATTTTATCTTTTTCTCCTGCGCCACAGAAAGATAACAAAATAGAGCAATCATCCCCGGCAGCAAAAGTGTATACCACCAGTTCCAAACACTTTCTGCATAAGCATTTGTCATCCCAAGAGTAAATATAAATGCCATGACAAATGTAAGAAGAGGAAATCCCCAGATAAACTTTTTTCGCATGGTTCTTTTGGCTTTTTGATGTTCTGCTTTTATAATATTAACCATGGATTTCACCTGCTTTCTGGTTTTTTCTTACCACATTCATAAACAAATCTTCAAGATTATCTCCCTGCTTTAATGCTCCTTCGTATCCTAAGATTCCACCTGAAATAATCCCGACTTTATCTGCAAGTAACTGTACCTCTGAGAGAATATGACTGGAGAGAATTACAGTGATTCCCTGTTCCGGAAAAGACCGGATCAGCTCTCGTAATTCCTCGATGCCTATTGGATCTAATCCATTCGTAGGTTCATCCAATATCAAAAGTTCCGGTTCTCCAAGCAATGCCATTGCAATGCCTAGTCTTTGCTTCATCCCCAAAGAAAACTGTCCTGCTTTCTTCTTTCCGGTGTTTGTAAGTGATACAATCTGCAAGACCTCATCAATTCTGTTTTCATCTGTACCAAGCAATAATTGTCTTACCTTCAAATTCTCTCTGGCGGAAAGATTTTCATAAATAGGCGGATTTTCAATTAACGCTCCTATTTTTGATAAATCTTTCCTATCCAAAAGTTTTCCATCAAAGTAAATCTTTCCTGCAGTTGGTTTCATCATACCGGTCAGCATTTTCAATGTGGTAGATTTACCAGCGCCATTCGGTCCAAGCAGTCCATAAATCTGTCCCTTTTCGATATTAAGTGAAACATTATTTACCGCTTTCTGTTTTCTAAAATATTTACATAGATTTTGTGTCTGTAACATCATTTCCATCTTTACTATCCTTCCTTCTATATTTCATTTCTTACTGAAATATAACCTAACAGAAAAAAATAAAGATTTGATGAAGATTTATTCCCGTATGGAATAAACCATCAATTGAATATCATTATCAGAAGCTGTGACTCAGTAAGTCCCTTTTCCATATCATTTTATATGACATAATTTCATTAATGCAACGAACCTCTGCATTAAAATAATTTTCTAAATTCGTAATGCCATAAAAGTGACTCAGTAAGTCCCTTTTCCATATCATTTTATATGACATAATTTCATTAATGCAACGAACCTCTGCATTAAAATAATTTTCTAAATTCGTAATGCCATAAAATGAAAAATATGCA
>QRVH01000027.1 GCA_003458705.1 Eubacterium sp. AF22-9
TATTGTATTGAATTATGAAAAATATAATCCTGACAATGGTGAAACTGTCCTGACAGATGCTATTATACAGTTAGATGGTTATACAAGGACAGAAGATTATATATCTGATATTGATTATTATTAATTACTTCTTATGTTGAATTAATGTAATATAATAAGTATAATTAATGGGATGGTGCGTCGGCATCATCCCATTATTTAAGATAGAAAAGGAACAGGATTATGTACGATTATTTAATAGTTGGAGCAGGACTTTTCGGTTCAGTGTTTGCACATGAGGCAGCAAGAGCAGGAAAGAAGGTTCTTGTAATAGATAAGAGAAATAATATTGCAGGTAATGTATATACAGAGAAGATGGAAGGTATTAATGTGCATGTATATGGTGCACACATTTTTCATACCAATAATAAGAAGGTGTGGGAGTATCTTTCACAGTTTACTACATTCAACAGATTCACTAATTCACCTGTTGCTAATTATAAGGGCGAGTTGTATTCACTGCCATTTAATATGTATACCTTCAATAAGATGTGGGGCGTTGTGACACCACAGGAGGCTGCAGAAAGAATCGAGCTGCAGAGAAAGGAAGCAGGAATTACAGAGCCTAAGAACCTTGAGGAGCAGGCTATAAGTCTTGTCGGAACTGATATATACGAGAAGCTTATTAAGGGATATACACAGAAGCAGTGGGGCAGACCATGCAATGAGCTTCCATCATTCATTATCAAGAGACTTCCTGTAAGACTTACATTTGATAATAATTATTTTAACGCACTTTATCAGGGAATTCCTGAGGGTGGATATACTAAGATGGTTGCCAATATGCTTGATGACAGCAGTCTTTCGGGAAGCATTGAAGTAAGACTAGGAGTTGATTATCTTGCTTCTACTGATGCTAAGAAAGAATTAGATAGTCAGGCTGAAAAGGTTGTATACACAGGTGCGATTGATGCATACTTTGATTATAAGCTTGGAAATCTTGAATATCGTTCAGTAAGGTTTGAAACAGAGACTCTGGATATTCCTAATTTTCAGGGTAATGCAGCAGTTAATTATACTGATGCCGAAACTCCATGGACAAGAATTATTGAACACAAATGGTTTGAGTTCGGTAAGGATGAGGATGGCAATGATCTTCCTAAGACTGTTATCAGCCGTGAATACAGCTCTGAGTGGAAGCCAGGTGATGAGCCATACTATCCTGTAAATGATGAGAAGAACGGCGCTTTATATGCACAGTATAAGGAACTTGCTGACGCTGAAAGCAAGGTTATATTTGGCGGACGTCTTGGTGAGTACAAATATTATGATATGGATGCTGTTGTGGCAGCAGCACTTGACTGTGCCGCAAATAATATATAATTGCAGATGGTGGGGTGACCCATAATAAAGTCACCCCTGAAAATTGTCACTTGCCTTGCGGTCACATAACTGACTGTATATATCAGGACCAAGTCCTGTCTGTAATTCTGCATATGCTTTTCTTAACTGTTCGTCAGTCATATGCTCACGTCTTCTTTCGATTGCATTAATGCTGTCGAGAATCACTTTGTCCTGATTATCGCGAGTTTCCCAGTTATACATGGTTTGTCCTTTTACGATAGATTTATTATTGTTGTCTGTTGGAAGATTTTCTGAGTTATTCATATCTGTTCTCCTTAATTATTTTTTAGAATCTTCTAATATTATCTGCGTTAATTACGCGTCTATACTTGAAAAAGTCATCATAGCATTGTAATATTAATAAATGTGCAGACACGAGAGGGGAATTTCAATGGTTAATCTGGATGGGATGCTGTCAATAGTTATGCCAGCTTATAATGAGGAAAAGCTTATATATAACAGTATTAAAGAAACACTCAGAATTGTTGAAAAGTTTGTTCCAGAATTAGAGATAGTTGTGGTTAATGATGGCAGTAGGGACAATACGAAATCTGAAATTGAAAAAGCAGTTAAAGAGGACGACAGAGTGCGTATGATAAGTTCTACCAAGAACAGAGGCAAAGGTAATGCTATAATTGCCGGTGTTTCACAGGTGGAAGGAAAGTATGTTGCATTTGTTGATGCAGATTTAGAATTGAATCCATCACAGCTTGAAGGTTATCTTCAAAAAATGCTTGACGATAATAAAGATGTTGTAATTGGATGCAAGTTCCATAAGGATTCCAAGCTGGATTATCCATTTAAGAGAAAGGTTATAAGCATGGGTTATTACATAATGCTGCTTGTGATGTTTCATCTTAATGTCAGGGATACACAGACAGGGCTTAAGGTATTCAGAGTGGAGGCAATCAAGCCGGTGGCACATCTTGTCAGGACATCAGGATTTGCCTATGATATAGAACTTCTGGTTGCTATACACAGAAGAGGTTTTACAATTGCACAGATGCCGGTTGAAGTTGTATACGTCAGAGATTCGGATAGCCGACGAATAGGGATGAAAGATATATGGCAGGCATTTATTGATACATGGGCTATATTTGGAAGAGTGTACTTTAAGCATTATTATGATTAAAATACATGTGGTTTAGGAGAATTAGGAGATACGATTAAGAATGAAAGAATTATTAGAAGGTTTAGCAGGTAAGCTGGCAGGAGTAGGAAAGTCAGTATTTGTGGCACATGCCAAGATTTGTATTATTACAGGTGCAGTTGCGGTGTCGGGAACTGCGGCAACAGTTACAGGTGTTGAGTATGTTAAACATAATAACACTAAAAATGTTGTGCAGGCACAGGAAACTGAGCATGAGTCTGAGACTGAAACTGAATCAGAAAGACTTGATAAACTTAATAAGATTCTTGTAGAAACTCAGGAAGAAACTGCTGAAGAAGAGAGCTCATCAGTAGAAGAGCTTGAAAGTCTTATGGAGGAAGCACTTTCAAGTGATGATACAACAAGTGAGGAACTTAATCAGATAATTGAAGCTGTTGCAGACAGTGGTGCTGGTCCTGTTGCAGTAAAGGATATAGAAGAGCTTGAGGTAGTTGAAGATAATTCATCAGAGCCATCAAGAGAGGATGCAGAGGTTTCAGATTCAGGAACTGAGGATACATCAAGTTCTGATCAGATATATGAAGTTAATCAGCTTGTGTATGGTATAGATGTATCAAGATGGCAGGGAGATATAGACTGGTCAAAGGTTGCTGCCGATGGAATTACATTTGCAATGATTAAATGTGGTGGCGGAGATGATGGTTTATACGAAGATAGAAAATTCAAGCAGAATATCCAGGGAGCATTAGCTAACGGTATCCAGGTAGGAATATATTTTTATTCGGGTGCAACAGATGCAAAGACTGCATACGATGAAGCAAGCTTTTGTATTAATCTTATAAAAGACTATCAGATTACATATCCGGTTGCATTTGACTGGGAACTTAAAACAGGCGATTATGATCAGGTTACACAGGCGTGTGAGACATTCTGTAATGTTGTAAAGAGTTATGGATATCAGCCAATGGTATATTCTAACAGAAACAGATGGTATGATAATTTTGATGGAGAGAAACTTGCAGGAAAGTTTAAGGTATGGATGGCATGCTACTGGAGT
Organism: Eubacterium sp. AF22-9; assembly: GCA_003458705.1. Classification (GTDB taxonomy): domain Bacteria; phylum Bacillota; class Clostridia; order Lachnospirales; family Lachnospiraceae; genus Lachnospira. Next base: position 3,552 of record QRVH01000027.1, read on the forward strand.
GAATATTATTATACATCAACACGCTGGGCATATGGTGATGACCTTGCAAGCTTTAAATGGCATTATGATATGTGGCAGTATGGTGTAACAGACACTGTTGATGGTATTGATGGATATGTTGATATGAACATTGCATTTTTCGGATATGCCAACTATAAAGTTAATGGTGCACAGGATGCTGCATTGACAGTAACTAATACTAACATAACAAGATATCTGGGACATGATTCAGGAAAGCTCAATGAGGGTGTGGATTTCATGTCAGGAGTTAAAGGAGTTAATTCAATAGGCTATGAGGTGGATGTAGATTACGATATAATTGATTCTTCAGGAAATTCAGTTGATGAAGAAGATGCATTATCACAGCCAGGCAGATATACAGTCAGATATTCATTTAAAGATCCGAAATCTGGTAATATAACAAAGGATGCAGTCCTTAATATCGTTGATGTTACAGCAAAACTTGTAACACCGGATATTAATGTACAGGCAGATGATTCAGGCAGACTTCCAGCAGGCTTCAGCTTTATAAATGGTGTATCTGGAACTAACAGTTTATCTGAGAATGCAACACTTACACGATATGAGGTTATCAGAAGAAATATTGCAACTGGTGAGGAAACAACTATGTCACCGGAGCAGGCACTTGTAAATGTGTACGATGTAAAGAATTATACTTATTCTGTTGTATATTACTTTGATGTGCCAAAGGATGGAACTGTAAAACAGACTGCTGTAATGACAGTTATAGCAAAGGAAACAGAAACAGAAAAAGAAACTCAGAAGGAAACAGAGACTGAGAGCCAGACAGAAACCAGAAAGTTATCTGTTGCAGCTAAGAAGCAGGAGACAACAGAAGAGACGGTAATTAACAATAAATAATAACAACAGGTTACAAACGGCGCTATCATATAAAATGTAGCGCCGTTGTTGAGATTATACAACTTTTAAAATGGAGAAAAAATGTTTTCATTAAAGAAATTACTTAAGAAAGATACAATAAGTGAACAGGAAGCTGCTTCACAGGATAGCGAGTATGAGGTATTAGAGGTTACAGAACTTTCTTTTATACAGACGGCAAAGATGTGGTTACGGGATTTTTTCAGGGTAAAGAAGCATGTTATTATAACAGCTGTAAGTAGTGGTGCTGTTGTTGTGGCAGTTGCCGGAATAGTTATTACGGTGTCAGTTGTCAGTCGTATTGGGAAGCAGAAAAGTACTGATGTTGCAGCAGCAATAGAAGATACGTCAACACAGATGGAAACAGCAGAAGAAATGAAAGCACCAGTTTTGTCACTTTATCTGGAGGCGGTAGCAGATGAAAATACTATTACTGCAAGTGTGTATGGTGAAGATGGAGAGATTCTTTCAGGACATGAGCTTGTATTTAACCTTTTAAGTGGAAGTAAAGAAGATAATGAAGAACAGATTGAGAAACTAAAGGCTGCATATGCAGGACAGAATGTTGAGGATGTTGATAAGGAAGTTTATGAAGATGATGATAAGGATGGTACAGTTCTTATGCCGGATCTTGAAACGGGAACATACACTTTGGTAGTGCAGGCTGAGGAAGGGTATAAGACTCCGGAAGCAGCAGAGGCGACAGTTGAGACATTTGCAGTAATGGATGACATTATGGAAAAGGTTGTGGCAGATTCAGCTGCTACACAGAAAGAGGATCCGTCAAAGAACCGTTCTAATTCTTCACCTGCAGTTTCTGTACCTGAAACAACAGCTTCAGCAGGAGAAGTCAATGTTACTGCTTTGAAGAAATCGGGTGACAATATAATCTATAAGATAACAGGCAGAAGTACAATGCAGCTTACGGACGATGAAGCTGCCAGATATACAGCTGGCTCTGTTTTAATAGATGATCATAGTGTGTCTGCATATTCAGGATACATATATGAAACAGGAAAGATTCAGATAACAGGAGGACAGGCAGATGTTGTAACAAAATTCCTTGTACCTGAGCGAAATATTAGCACTGAAAATGTTGAGATGACTAATAATACAACAGTATTTGCAGATAATCTTAAGGAAACTGCAGCAGGAACTAAAGAAACACAGAGTGAAACAAAGACAACAGGTGAGAGTACTAAATCAGAAGAAACTTCTAAAACAGAAGAAACTTCTAAGGGAGAAAATACTAAACCATCTGATAATCAGAGTACGACAGCCAGAAAAAATTATGTTCTTCTTTCATTAGAAGCTGAGACAGAGACTGTATATGCTGATGGATGGCAGAATATACAGGGGAAAACATATTATTTCAGAAATTCGCAGGCTGTTACTGGGTGGAATCAGATTGACGGACTACAATATTATTTTAATGGAGACGGTTCGCTTGGCTCACATCTGGTAATAGATGTATCTACTTATAACGGAGATATTGACTGGAATCGCGTTAAGGCGGCAGGAATTGACTATGCAATTATACGTGTAGGCTACAGGGGATATGAGACAGCAAGACTGGTAAAGGATAAACGATTTGATACAAACATGAGGAATGCAATAGCAGCAGGTGTCAAAGTTGGAGCCTATATTGTTACTCAGGCGGTTAATACTAATGAAGCTGTTGAAGAGGCAAGTTTTATTATATCTGCATGTAGTGGGTATAATGTATCTCTTCCGTTGGCAATAGATGTAGAGAGTGCAGGAAATGGAAAAGGAAGAGGAGATAAAATATCGGTTGCGGAAAGAACGGCTGTTATTAATGCATTTGTACAGACGATAAGGGGTGCCGGGTATTCGGCAATGGTATATGCTAATAAAGACTGGATGACTAACAGAATCAATGCAGGAGGGCTTGTTTCTGGAAGTACTGTATGGCTTGCACAGTATAGAAGTAGCTGCACTTATGGTGGAAGCTACCAGATGTGGCAGTTTACAGAGTCAGGTTCTATACCGGGCATTTCTGGAAATGTAGATATGAGTGCATGGAAATATTAAAAAGGTGACAATTCTTTAACATAGTGATATAATTATACGAAGTGTTTATTTAAATGGATAAATATATGCAGAAATGAGGAGTAATATGAGTAAGAATGATGAACAGTTAGTTAAGCTTATTAAAGATGTTGTTTCTGGTAATCAGGATAAGGAAGTATTCTGCAAGGAATTTTATAAGGAAGTATATGCACTTGTATACCCGGTATTTGGAGATAATAGCAAGAAAGTAACTAGCAGGGCATTTATTTATTTATGTAATAATATTGATAAAATTGATGTTAGTAAGAATATACACAGGCAGGTAGCAACACTTGTATCTGCATTTATGTTTGGACTGATTGACAAGAATACAATAAAAATTAATGTGACCGGATTAGAATATGAATTTAATAAGATTAAGGAAGATGCTGAATTATATAATATTATCAGAGATAATGTTAAAATGTTCAGAAATCCGGCAGATTATGATAATACCAGTGAAGCTATCAGAAGTTTATCCAGAGTACAGACAATCCTTCTTGAGCTTTACGGATATGAAATGCATTCTGTTGATGAAATAGAAGAACTGCTTGATGTAGACAGTGCATTTATATGTGAATTAATTGTTAAGACAAAAGCACAGATGCTTGGTATTGAACTTGAGACAGAAGAATCAGAATATGAAGAAGAGAATGGCTCTGATGATGAGTATGAGGCTGACAGATATGAAACGGAAGATGGTGCCGAGCCTGATGCATTGTATTATGAGCCTGAAGAAACAGACGACGACTCAGAGCCGGAAGATGATGAAAAGTCATATTTTGAAGATGATGATATAGATGATGATAGTGATGAACATCCATTCAGAAGAACAAAGGCGGATCGTAGCGCTGCAATGAGAAGAGCAGATGCATCAAATCCTGTTGTGAGAAAGCTGGCAGGAGTTGTAGGGAAATTGTTTCCGTCATTATCGCAGGCTGCAAGAAGAATTGTGGTTTATGTAGCTGGAGGCGTTATATTATTTGCAATAGTTTTAAGTGTATTTTTATCGGCTGTATTATCAGGTGATTCTAAAACAACTGCTAAGAAGAATAATAATTCAAACAATACAAGGGTTACAACAGCTGAAACAACCACATCTAAGGAAAAGGTAACTCAGGCTAAAGCTACGAAGAAAGCAGATGATACAACAGCAGCTGATAATGAAGCTGTAAAGGAGACTACTAAGGCTGATGAGTCCGCAGAAGAAAATACTAAGAGATCAAATAAAACAACTATAAAAGAAGCTGAGGAAGAGACTGTAGAAGATTCTGCAAGTGGCATAGATGATAATAATGGCGGAGAAGAGGAAAAGGATGAGGAAGAGACAAAGCCATCAACAGAGGCAGACGAAACAAAGGCAAACGAATCTATAGAAACTACAACAAAGGAAACAGAGTCTGTATCAAAGGAAACTACAACAAAAGAAACAAAGGAAACAGAGTCTGTAACAGAGGAAACTACAAAAGAAACAAAGGCAACAGAAGCTGTCGATAATACAGCAGCTGCGGCAGATGTTAATATTAATAATAATTAAGTAAGTCAGGGGTAAATAATACAGGTACATAACAGGATTAAGGAAGGATTGCTATGAAATGTGTAATATTGGCTGGAGGTAGTGGTGATAGTTTATGGCCATTATCCAGAAGGAATTTTCCAAAACAGTTTATGAATATTAAAGAGGGACGTTCCATATTACAGGAAACTGTAGTAAGGAATATGCCTTTCTGTGAGGAATTTATAATAGTTACTAATGAGAGCTATAAGAATATTGTTAACGGACAGATGAAGGCATTTCAGAGTCTTAAGTACAGGGTTATTCTTGAGGGAATACCAAAGGGAACAGGAGCTGCTGTGCTGTTGGGAACAATGTTTGCTAATCCATCAGAATTAGTTCTGGTTGTTAATTCGGATAATCTTATAGATGGAGATGGTTATAAAGAGGCTGTTATTGCAGCAAAGGATTACGCCAAGGCAGGACATCTTGCTGTATTAGGAGTAAAGCCTAAGCAGGAGTCATCATCTTATGGATATATCTTAAGAGAACATGAAGATGTAAAACAGTTTATTGCAAGAATGGATTTTGATGAAGATGAAACAGAAGGACTTCTTGGTTATGGATATGAAGAAGGATATCTGTGGAATAGTGGAATATTAGTATTCAGGGCAGGAGATATAACTAATGCTGCAAGACATCTTGCACCAGAATTATATACTACATGTAAAACTGCCAAGAGAAAAGTTCCTGCAATAAGACGTGCAGTACGATTTCCAGAGGCAGTAATGCAGTCTATACCGCATGGAAGCATAGAGACGCTTCTTCTTGAAAAATGCAGCTCTATTAAGGTTGTAGAAGTGAATTTTGAATGGATGGATGTTGGTAATGCAAGCAATCTTGCAGAATTTGGCAAGGATATCAAGTCTGAATGTATAATAAAAAATGATTGTGATAACGTCAATATTATAAATAACGCATCAAGACAGCTTGTTGTAGCCAATGACCTTAAAGATATCGTTGTAGTTAATACAGATGATGCAACATATGTATCTTCTAAAAAGTCTGCTGATAATATAAAGCAGATTATGAAAGATAATATTGATACTTATGAAGCATTTTTCGATTATAACAGGACTACTTATAAGGAATGGGGAACACAGGAGATACTTAATTATTCACAGGGATATAAAGTTAGGAAGCTTACTGTTTTTCCAGGAATGTCAATGTCTCTTCACCAGCATGAAAAGAGAACTGAGCACTGGTCAATAGTTGCAGGTATTGCGACAATTACACTTGGTAATGAAACTGCTGATTATAACAAATATGAAAGTGTGTTCATTCCAGTGGGAACGAAACACAGGATTGCTAATAAGACAGATAAGAATGTTGTAGTAATCGAGGTTGGTATTGGAGATAATATATCAGATTCGGATCTTGTTAAGATATATAATCAGGATAACCCACAGGCATCTGCTAATTATGTAAGACTGGATAAGAGTCCTATTGCGAAGCTTGAACCGGCATTTAAGGATAATCTGTGGGGTGGAACCAAGATTCGTGATGTATATGGCAAGAAATGTGATTACGATGTCATAGGTGAGAGCTGGGAGCTCTCAGCACATCCAGATGGTCAGAGCCGTATAGCGGAAGGAAGATATAAGGGAATGCTCTTTAACGAGTACCTTAATATTATAGGAAAAGAAGCATTAGGCTGGAAATGTCAGGCACAGGACAGATTTCCTATCCTTATTAAATTCATAGATGCAAAGCAGGCACTTTCTATACAGATTCATCCTGATGATGAATATGCTCTTGAGAACGAGAATGAATATGGAAAGAATGAGATGTGGTATGTAGTGGACAGCGAACCGGGATCATATCTGTACTGCGGGCTTTCAAGAGATGCATCTAAGGAAGAGATTCTTGAGAGAATTAATAATAATACAATTACAGACATACTTAATAAGATAGAGGTTAAAGCTGGCGATGTTGTTATGGTTAAGGCAGGAACAATCCATGCAATAGGCGCAGGTGTATTCATATGTGAGATACAGCAGAATTCTAACTGTACCTACCGTATGTATGATTATGACAGAAGGGACAAGTTCGGTAATCCAAGAGAGCTTCATGTCAAGAAAGCACTTGATGTTGTTGATAACCATAAATATATCAAGGACAATAAGACAGAGGTTGTTATTGCAAGAAATGAACATTTCACAGAAGAAAGACTTGTCCAGTGTAAATACTTTGAAGTATATAAGTATGATGTCAATGACGAGGCAAAGATTACTGTTGATGAGGCATCATTTGTTTCTGTGCTTTTCATTAACGGTTCAGGAACTATTGAAACTGATGATTATGAAAAGACTATGGAGTTTAAAGCAGGCGACAGTTTCTTTGTAAGTGCAGGCCTTCGTTCAATAATAGTTAAGGGACAGGCAACCATGGTTGTTACCAGAGTATAAAAAAATGTTTTACTTTGTCGTATATTGATGTATAATGACGAGAGAATTCTTTTTAAAGGAGAGTATAATAATGTTATCAGTAGTAATACCAACATTTAATGAAAGCAAGAATATCAGAAATCTTGTAGCACAGATTGATGTTGCTTTGAAGGGTGTTGATTATGAAATTGTCTTTGTTGATGACAGTAAGGACAATACACCTGATGTAATTATGGAAGTTGCTAAGGAATATCCACAGGTGAGAATGGAACACAGAAAGAATGGTACAGGATTAGCAACTGCTGTGCTCGATGGTTTTAAGCTTGCAAAGGGAGAATATATGGCATGTATGGATGCTGATTTACAGCACCCGCCAATCGTTCTTAAATATATGTACAAGGCTATGGAAAGCGGTGCAGATTTCTGTATACCTAGCCGACTTATTCCAGGTGGAGATGATGGCGGACTTAACTGGTACAGAAAGTTTGTATCTGGAACAGCAAGAAAGATAGGACAGGTTATGTTACCTTGTCTTAGAAAGATATCAGATCCAACAAGCGGACTCTTTATGTTCAGAAGAGAAGTTATTGAGAATGCAGATCTTCAGCCAATTGGATGGAAGATTATGGTTGAGGTACTTGCTATGGGTACATACAGTAAGGTTGTAGAGATTCCATACAAATTCCAGCAGAGAACTGAAGGTGAATCAAAGCTTTCAGGAAAGGTTACTTTAGAGTACTTAAAGCAGCTTAAGAATCTCAGAAAGAGATATAATAAGAGCAACAGGTACGAGGTTGAAATCTGGTCAACTGAGCGTATGATGAAAGGCGACAAATAATATCGTAACATAAGATATATAATAAGCCACAGAACGACATGTTATATGAAGTTTTGTGGCTATATTAGTATAGAACATAAAGGAGATAATAATGGCAATATTAGTTACAGGCGGTGCAGGCTTTATTGGAAGCCACACAGTTGTTGAACTTCAGAATGCAGGCTATGATGTTGTAGTTGTTGATAATCTTGTTAATTCAAGCAGAAAGTCTTTAGACAGGGTTGAGAAAATTACAGGGAAAAAAGCTGCATTTTATGAGGCAGACATCAATGATGCTGCTGCATTAAATGAGATTTTTGAGAAAGAAAGTATTGATAGTGTTATACATTTTGCAGGGCTTAAGGCTGTTGGTGAATCAGTAGCAAAACCACTTGAATATTATATGAATAACATATCAGGTTCACTTACACTTTTTGATGTTATGAGAAAGCATGGTGTTAAGAATATTATATTCTCATCTTCAGCTACAGTTTACGGAGATCCTGCATTTGTACCTATTACAGAGGAATGCCCTAAGGGAGAGATTACTAATCCTTACGGTAAGACTAAGGGAATGCTTGAGGAAATTCTTACAGATATACAGAAGGCTGATCCGGAGTGGAATGTAATTCTTTTAAGATATTTTAATCCTATCGGAGCACATGAGAGTGGAACTATAGGTGAGAATCCTAACGGAGTACCTAATAATCTTATGCCATATATAACACAGGTTGCTGTAGGAAAATTAAAGGAACTTGGTGTATTTGGCAATGATTATGATACACATGATGGAACTGGTGTAAGAGATTATATCCATGTAGTTGATCTTGCACTCGGACATGTTAAGGCTATAGAAAAGCTTGCCGATAATCCGGGAATTGCAATATACAATCTTGGTACAGGCAATGGCTATTCAGTACTTGATATTGTAAAGAATTTTGAAGTAGCTACAGGAATACATATACCATATGTAATTAAGGCAAGAAGACCAGGCGATATCGCAACATGCTACTGTGATGCAAGCAAGGCGGAGAGAGAACTCCACTGGAAAGCAGAACGTGACTTAAAGACTATGTGTGCCGATTCATGGAGATGGCAGAAGAATAATCCTAACGGATATGATGATTAAGGAGTAGATTATGGGTAAGTATTTTGGAACTGATGGATTCAGAGGAGAGGCTAATGTAACTCTTACTGTTGACCATGCATTTAAGGTAGGAAGATTCTTAGGCTGGTATTATGGAAAGAACCATGAGGATGGTAAGGCAAAGATTGTTATTGGTAAGGATACAAGAAGAAGCAGTTATATGTTTGAGTATTCTTTAGTTGCCGGACTTACAGCTTCAGGAGCAGATGCATATCTTCTTCATGTTACAACTACACCAAGTGTTTCTTATGTAGCAAGAACAGAAGATTTTGATTGTGGAATCATGATATCTGCAAGCCACAATCCGTTCTATGATAATGGAATCAAGCTTATTAACTCAGCTGGCGAAAAGATGAAAGAGGATGTAATCTCTGAAATCGAAAAGTATCTTGATGATGAGATGGGTGAAATCCCTTATGCCACAAGAGAGAAGATAGGATGCACAGTTGATTACACAGCAGGCCGTAACAGATACATGGGATATCTTATGAGTCTTGCAATCTATTCATTCAAGGGAATAAGAGTAGGTCTTGATGCTTCCAATGGTAGTGCATGGACACTTGCAAAGGCTGTATTTGATGCACTTGGAGCTAAGACTTATGTTATAAATGCAGCTCCGGACGGAACTAATATTAACGAGAACTGTGGTTCAACACATATTGAAGGTCTTCAGGATTTAGTAAGAAGAGAACACCTCGATGTAGGATTCGCATTTGACGGTGATGCAGACAGATGCCTTTGTGTAGATGAGAAGGGTGAGGTTATAACAGGTGATCACATCCTCTATATTTATGGATGCTACATGAAGGACAGAGATAAGCTTGTCGGAAACAAGGTTGTAACAACAGTAATGTCTAACTTCGGACTTTACAAAGCATTTGATGCAGTAGGAATTGAGTACGAAAAGACTAAGGTTGGAGATAAGTATGTATATGAGTGTATGTCAGAGAACGGCTACCGTATAGGTGGAGAGCAGTCAGGACACATCATATTCTCTAAATATGCAACAACAGGTGATGGAATTATCACAGCCCTTAAGATGATGGAGGTTATGCTTGCAAAGAAGAAGACATTGTCAGAGCTTGCAGCACCACTTGTTATATATCCACAGGTTCTTAAGAACATCAGGGTTACAGATAAGACACAGGCACAGGATGATGCAGATGTTAAGGCTGCAGTTGAGGCAGTTGCCAATGCACTTGGCGCAGATGGAAGAATCCTCGTACGCGAAAGCGGAACAGAGCCTGTTGTCCGTGTAATGGTTGAGGCAGGAAGCACAGAAGAGTGTGAGAAATATGTAGACCAGGTTATAGATGTTATAAAGAGCAAGGGATATGCAGTATAAATTCATATGAATATTTTCAACACCTCCACATAAGATTAATTAGGTCTTATTGTGGGGGTGTTTTTTATGTGTAGAAAAATCTGGGGAAAAGTCATGGCTGTTATGCTCGCATTGTTGATAATTACGCCTGTGTGCGCCATGACAGGGTGTTCCGGCAGCAAAGAGCCGGATAATAAGACCAGTGTTGATTATACAGTGGTTGAAAATGCGGATTTGCCGGAGGAGCTCAGGAAGCTTATCGAAAGCAAAAAAGATAAAGTGATGAGGCTTACATATACGACTAAGGATTATACATATGTTGTGGCCGGGTATGGAACACGGGAGACCAGCGGGTATTCCATTAAGGTTAATGATGTGTACACTGGGATAATGCGTTGTACATTGACCTTAACCTTATAGGACCTGCGGCTGGGGAAGCGGTAAATGAGGTGGAAACATATCCGGTAATAGTGCTAAAGATGGAGCGGCGGGAAGAAAGTGTCGTATTTAAAATGTAGAATGTATGGGAGGTCAGTCTGTGAGACTCAGAACAGAAAATATTCATGAATACCGTTTAAAATGTAATACCGTGGCACAGATTACACTGGACGATGATTTTAATGTGCCGGACACGAAAGATGATATTGAACTCATAGTAAAGGAATGGGGAAATGTCCAGACCGACAGTGTAAAGGTAAATAAGGATAAAGCGACAGTTGATGGAGAATTAAAATTTGCACTTCTCTATATTGGGGCGTCATCTGATTCAGAGAGAATGAAGCCTGTCAAGATGACTGGAAAAATGAGCTTTTCTGAAAATGTTAATCTTTCAAGTGACTGTACAGGTGATTATGTAACATGTCAGGCATCAATAGAAGATCTTAGTATTAAGGCAATTAATTCAAGAAAAATAAGTGTGAAGGCAATTGTTACGCTTAAGCTTATATGTGAGAATCTGCAGGATATACAGATGATAACAGGAGTTGAGGAGACAGAGAATACAGATATCCAGCAGTTAAAGAAAGAACTGGAATTCGTACAGCTTGCAGTCAATCAGCGTGATAATTTCAGAATCAGGGAAAATGTAACACTTCCGGCAGGCAAACCAGAGATACAGGAAATAATCTGGGATGATGTAGATGTAAGAAATCTAAATACAAGACTGGCAGATGATGGCCTTAAACTTGCTGGTGATTTAGATATATTTGTAATGTATATCGGAAATGGCGAAACAGGCAATGTGCAGTGGTATGAGACAACAGCATCATTTGAAGGAAGTCTTGATATAAGCGGCTGTAATGCAGATATGATACCATATGTCAATTTCCAGATAATTGGAAAGACAATTGAGGAAAGACCTGATATGGATGGCGAAAACCGTGATATTGCGGTTGAAGTTGTTCTTGATATGGATGTCAAGGCATATGAGGAGCGAAAGAAAGACGTCATAGCTGATATATATTCACCTTCATACGATATGGAGATAGAAAATTCAGATACGCAGCTTCGTTGTCTTGTGGTGCGCAATAATGTATCGAGCCGTGTGTCAGGCAATCTCCAGCTTGAAAATTATGCTGACCTTATGCAAATATGCAACTGCACAGCAACGGTGCAGCTTGATGATGTGACATTTTCAGCAGGGGAACTTGTTGCGGAAGGTGTTGTCAGTGCAAATGTATTCTACATAACTTCAAGTGACAGCCAGCCGCTTGGAAGCGTGCATACAATCATTCCATTTGCAAGCGCAATAAAAATTGACGGTGTCAGCCTGATGCACTTGAATACAACATAAAGCCGTCAGTCCAGCAGCTTTCAGCGACAATAAACAGTGCTGGTGTAATAGAGGTTAAAGCATCAGTATCACTGGATGTGATCTGCTTCAGGAACTTTGAATATTGTGGAATAAAGAGTGCATATATTGCGGATGAGAAGCTTGATTTGTCACAGATGCCGTCAATGACCGGATATATTGCAGATGGCACTAAAACATTATGGGATGTTGCTAAAATGTACCATACAACAGCAGAGTCCGTTAAGGCGAGCAATCCAAAATGTTCTGACGGATTGTCAGAATCTGTGGTTATACCACGGGGAACAAAGCTGCTTCTTGTGAAGGCTTAGATAAAAAGAGGTACAGGATTCAAAAACTGTACCTCTGAAAATGTTATTTTATGAATTCTTTCCGGCAAAGTAATCATCGAATTTCTTAAGGACAGCATCTCTTGTGTCCTGAGAAATACCTGGAAGTTCTTTACCCCATGTCTTAGTAGCTTCTTTAAAGCCCTTTTCAAATGCTTCTTTCATCTTAGTCATCTTCTCTTCATCATCACCTGCGAGTGCCTGTGCAAATGAGAAGATTCTTTCAGATGTCTGCTTAACACCCCAGTAACCGTCTTCGGAAATATCTTCCTTAGCCTGTGCAATAGTGTCAGCATCTGCTGTGAAATTGCCTCCTGCAAGTGCCTTCCACATATCATCAGCAGTTCCGATAGTGATTCCCTGCTTAGAGAACATCTTAGTAACGAGGCTCTGCATCTGAGCCATGCGTGTTTCCTGATCAGCCTTTAACTGTGCAACAACGGAAGCATTAGAAGCCTTCTTATTAACTGTTGTTGTAGAATCAGCGGACTTAGAAGAATGCTCATAAGTTGCTGCTACATCAGAATAACCTGTAGACTTTTCTGCTTCTTTAGAAGAAGCCTTCTTGCTGGTACCTGAATAAGTGCCAGTTTCATAAGTCTGATAATTAGTATTAACTCCGTTTAATGACATAATATCCCTCCTTGGTTTTGCAGAGCAAAATCCGAACCCCTCAGGTGAGGAGAGGGATTTCCCTCCTTGGTTAGAATAATATTACAGTATTCCTATAATGCGTATATCGGTAAATGCTTTAGAATAATTAACCCTCTGTTTTCTCAATTTTTATAGTGGATTTTTTCCATATTCCTGTCCAGTAGAGTCCGTAGAGTATGGCAGCAGAAGTCCCGTTACTGATTACAACCGCATACCAGACCGAAGCAACTCCCATATTAAATACATTTGCACATACCCAGAGTGTAAGCAGACGGAATATCCAGATTCTTGAAGCGTCGACAATCATTGTAATCATGGTGTGACCGCTTCCCTGAAAAAGTCCCTGTGTGACATTGTAAAATGCGTTGCTCCAGCACCAGAATGCCATAAGTGAGAGGAAATCTGTTGCCAGCGGAATAACTCTTTCATCAGTTGAGAAAAATGTTACCATAGCCTGTGATATAAATCTTCTTGACAGAATCAAACCAAAGAATAACAGAAACAGAGCGCCCATACGGAGTGCGTAATGGTAAGCCTTGTCTGCTCTGTCTTTCTGTCCGGCACTAATATTTTGTCCTACAATAGTTGATATGGCGGAGCCGATACCATTTGCAGGCATTGTAATGATGCTGTTTATCTTGTTTCCGATACCATAAGCACTTGTTGCAATAAATCCGTAAGCATTAACATTTTTAGTCATAAGAAGGAAACCAAGCTGCATAGTGCTTCCTCCGATTGCGGTAGGAAGTCCGATTTTTACAATCGAACCCATCTTGCTTTTATCAAACTTAAATCCCCTGAAATCAATTCTGATAAGCTGTCCTGGTCTTGTAAGTACAATAAGTGCAATAACTGCACATGGAATTTTGGCAATGAGAGTTGCAAGGGCAGCACCACCGATACCCCATTTGAAAACCATAAGGAATAACGGGTCTAATATAAGATTAATAACAACACCAAACATATTAAGAAGCATTGGTTTTACTGTGTCGCCCTGAGACTGTTGACTGATGTGAAAAGGTTAATGGTAAACAGAAAAGGCAGATCAAGTACGACAATTCTTATGTATGTAAGTCCGTATTTATATATATTTCCTTCTGCACCGAGCCATTTTACAAGTCCCGGAGAGACAAGCCAGCATATAAGGGCACATAATACTGAAAATGCAAGTGAAGTAAGGCAGATGTGGTTAGCCATTGAATTAGCCTGTTTATCCTCTCTTGCACCGAGGTACTGTGATATAAGGATTGCACCTGCGGTTGTAATGCCATTGCCAAAATTAATCAGGATATTCTGGAAAGGAGAAACAAGCGTGATGGCCGACTGGTTCTCAGTACCTATTTTCCAAGCCAGAAAGTATCTGTAAGATTGTACATTGACTGGATAAAACTATTGATCATAACAGGAATCGCAAGCATAAGAATTGCATGAAAGAGATTACCATTAAGAATCATATTTCTTTTATCCTCACTTATTGGTTTTGCATGATAAGCCCCCTTATTTTAATTAATGTGTTGAAAATGTTACTTTAAATACAGAAAAATAATCAAAATACTGATTATTTGTTGACATTTCAAAATCCTTTATACATAATATAAGCATAAAAAACAGTGATTTATTTGTTGACATTTCAAAATCCTTTATACATAATATAAGCATAAAAAACAGTGATTTCTACAATTAAACAAAAAAATATTCTTTATAATACAGAAAAATTACTATAATAGACGCAAGTGTGTTTGAGATAAGGAGAGATTATATGTTCCAGGATATGTCGAAGGATTTTGATATTAAGAGGATAAAAAGGAGCAATACAGGTTGTTCTGCAGTGGTAGGGTCACATGTGCATCCGTTTAATGAGATATTTTATCTTTCGAGCGGAGAGTGCACAAGTTTTATTGACCACAACATTTATAAGTTCGGAAAGGGCGATCTTGTGATTGTTCCAAGCGGATGTCTTCACAGGACAACTTATAATGGAAAAGGAATGCATGAAAGAATTGTTATAAGCTTTAGAAATGAAGCAACAGAGTGGATTGAGAACCAGACCGGTAAAGAACTTATGGAAAACTGCATGAAACCGGGAGTCGTTAATATTCCTGAGAAGAGAAGGGATTATGTTGTTGCCCTGCTTGATAAGCTGATATTTGAAAATGATTCTCCTGATGAGCTGTCACCGGCATTTATAAAGGTTGGGCTAATTGAACTTCTGCTGTTTATTATCCGCTGTAAGAATTATGAGGAAAATGTTATTAAGGAAATTGATGTGGATAACAGGATTATTCAGGAAGTTGCCACATATATATATGAACATTATGCAGATAATCTGTCTTTAGAGTATGTTGCAGATAAATTTAATCTTAGCAGGTCATATCTTTCAAAGAAATTTAAGACAGCAACCGGATTTGGATTTAAGGAGTACATTATTAATGTAAGAATTCAGAACGCCTGCAATCTGCTGCTTGAAACAAACAAATCAATTACTGATATTGCATTTGAATGTGGCTTTAATGACAGTAATTATTTTGGAGATGCTTTCAGGAAAGCAAAGGGGATATCTCCACATAAGTACCGTAAGAATGAAACTTTTTAAAAGTGCATTTATAATATTGTACTTGATTTCGTACAATATCTTTAATATAATAGTTTTGAAAATGGATTTTGTATACAAGGTTAGGTAATATATGGAAAGTATCAGATTAAAGGCAAGAGCAAGATTAATCTTGGACTTGATGTTATTGGAAGACGCGAGAACGGATATCATGATGTAAGAATGGTAATGCAGACTGTTGGTTTGTATGACCGTATTATAATGACAAGGATTCCTGAGGAAGAGATAAGAATTAAGACTAATATAGGATTTCTACCTGTGAATGAGAATAATCTTGTTTATAAGGCAATTATGCTTATGAAGAATAAGTATAAGCTGGATGGTGGAATAGAGGTTGATCTTAATAAATTCATTCCGGTTGCGGCAGGAATGGCAGGAGGTTCAAGTGATGCGGCATGTGCGTTATTTGGAATGAACAGGCTTTTCGAACTTAATGTTCCAATGAAAGAGCTTATGAAGCTTGGTGTTGAGATTGGGGCAGATGTTCCATATTGTCTTATGAGAGGAACAGCATTAGCTGAAGGAATTGGAGAGAAGCTTACAAGGCTGCCGGGTATGCCATTTTGTCATATTCTTATAGCAAAGCCTCCGGTAAATGTATCAACTAAGCTTGTGTATGAGAAACTGGATAACACAGATGTTAAGCTGCATCCGGACATAGATGGAATAATTGAGGCTATCAAGTTAAAGGATGTTGCACTTGTTGCTTCAAGAATGGGAAATGTTTTAGAGTCAGTCACAGTGCCGTTGTATCCTGTCATCGACAGCATTAAGAAAGATATGATAGAACATGGTGCAATTAATGCTATGATGAGTGGCAGCGGACCGACAGTTTTTGGAATATTTCCAGATGAACAATCAATGATAGCCTGTCAGCAGTTCTTAAGACAGAAGGGCGAGGCAAGGCAGGTGTATACAACGGAAACATTTACACCATAATATATATGGAAATAATACACATTCAGAGTAATAGAGAAAGGCAAGGTTTTATATGAAAGGTGAACTTAAGATGGATGTTAATGACTATCTCCCATTAAGAGATGTAGTTTTTAATACTTTAAGACAGGCAATTCTCCGTGGTGAGATGGAGCCAGGTGAAAGGCTTATGGAAATTCAACTCGCCGATAAGCTTGGAGTGAGCAGAACTCCTATAAGAGAGGCAATTAGAAAGCTTGAGCTGGAGGGTCTTGTTATAATGATTCCAAGAAAGGGAGCAGAGGTTGCCCATATAACCGAGAAGGACATGAGAGATGTTCTTGAGGTAAGAGCAGCACTTGAGGAGCTTGCAGCAACACTTGCATGCCGCAATGTTACTCCAGAGCGAATCGAAGAGCTTAAGATGTCAAATAAGAGATTCGAGGCAGCAATTATATCTAAGGATGTGGTTGCAATTGTAGATGCTGATGTGAATTTCCATGATATTATATATGCAATGACAGATAATCAGAGACTTATTCAGATTATTAATAATCTAAGAGAGCAGATGTACAGATACAGACTGGAATATGTTAAGGATGCAAGAGCACATTCTATTCTTATCAGCGAACATAATGACATCATTGATAAGCTTTCTAAGAAAGATGAAGAGAATACTAAGAATGTCATAAGACAGCATATTACTAATCAGGAGAAGGGTATTATCAGACTTCTTAACAAATAATCTTTAGATTACACGGAGGCTGGCTGTATATGCCAGCCTTTGTTAGTTTGTAAATTCCTGTTTATTATGGAAATATATGGATATAATCCCAGATATGAAGATATATCAGGGGGGTAAATATCATATGAACATTAAAAAGAAACTTGGAATTCTGCTTATTGTTATAATAGCTGTCAGTGGACTGGTTGGTTATTACAGAGTGTCTTATGCAGGAAATTTAGAGGCAGTTACAGAAGGCATATCTGAGAGTATTATAAGATTCCATGTGAGGGCCAACAGTGATTCTCAGGAAGACCAGGAGGTTAAGCTTAAGGTTAAGGAAGCAGTAGTTGATTACATAAGACCGGCTCTTTCAGAGTCAGATTCTCTTTCAGAGTCAAGAGCTATATTAGAGGCAGAAAGTGATAATATCAGAAATGTTGCAATTAAAACATTGCGTGACAATGGATTTATGGAAGATGTCAGTGTATATTTTGAGAGAAGTTATTTTCCGGTAAAGTCTTATGGAGATGTCACATTTCCAGCAGGATACTATGAGGCTTTCAGAGTTGACATAGGTGATGCAGAGGGGAAGAACTGGTGGTGTGTGCTGTATCCGCCGTTGTGCTTTGTGGACGCGGTGTATGGCGTAGTTCCACAGGATTCTAAGGAAAAGCTTGCGGGAGTTCTTACAGACGAAGAATATAGGACAGTAACCGATAAGGGCTGTAAAGTAAGATTCAAATATTTAACATTTATAAATGAACTGCTTGGATTGTAGGCAGTTAGTGGAGGAAGAGCGATTGAATAATAAGGATAAAGTCTTTATTAAGATTAAAGGTTTATACACCGGGACTATGGACGAGGAAGCCACGCGCGATGGAGAAGAGGTTGAAGTAATTGAGTCTCAGGATGATGAGGTTGAAGTCATAAATGTTGGCACATACTCAGTTGTCAACGGCAAGGAATATATACGGTATGAGGAAGTGTATGATGATTCACAGGAACGGTCAAGCAGCATAATCAAGATTGATGGTGACAGCGTAGAGGTGACAAAGAAAGGCGTTGTTTCTACGAAGATGAGGTTTACCATGGGCAGTAAAAATATGACTTATTACCAGACACCTTATGGAAATATGAGTCTGGGGATTATCACGAAAAGTCTTGAAATTGAACGAACTGAGGATACAATAAGTATATATCTTGTGTATGGAATGGAAGTGAATTGTGAACATCTTTCAGATTGTGATATGCAGATAACAATAACAACCAGAGAACTTAGAATTGATGAATAGTACATTTTTCTTTGAAAAAGGAGTAGTTATGAAGAAACAGTTTGATGAGAGAAATCTTACAATGGTAATGGATTTTTATGAACTTACAATGGCTAATGGCTATTTTAAGGATGAGGACAAGGAAAGAAAGGTTGCATTTGATGTGTTCTACAGAAAGAATCCTGATAATGCCGGATATGCTATATTTGCAGGTCTTGAACAGATTATTGAATATATAGAGAATCTGCATTTTGATGAAGATGATATTGAATACTTAAGAGGTCAGGGACTTTTTGGGGAAAAATTCCTTGCATACCTTGCTGATTTTAAGTTCAGGGGAGATATTTATTCATTCCCGGAAGGAACTATTATGTATCCTAATGAACCTGTAATTACTGTTGTTGCACCATTACTTGATGCACAGCTTGTTGAGACTGCAATTCTTCTTCAGGTTAACCACCAGTCACTTATTGCAACTAAGACAAGAAGAATCGTGCGTTCAGCTAAGGGACGTGCTGTATCAGATTTCGGTGCAAGACGTGCACATAACATGGATGCAGCAGTATATGGTGCAAGAGCAGCTTATATAGGTGGTGCAGTTGGAACAGCGACTGTCCTTGCCGGTCAAATGTTTAATATTCCAATCAGTGGAACAATGGCACACAGCTGGGTAATGTTCTATCGTGATGAATTTGAAGCATTTAAGCATTATGCAGAGAATTACCCGGATGCAACTGTGCTTCTTGTAGATACTTATGATGTTGTTAAATCAGGTATTCCTAATGCCATCAGATGTGCAAAGGAAGTGCTTGAGCCAATGGGCAAGCGTCTTAAGGGCATCCGTCTTGACAGTGGTGACCTTGCTTATCTATCTAAGAAGGTAAGAAAAATGCTTGATGATGCTGGTCTTACTGATTGTAAGATAGTTGTTTCCAACAGTCTTGATGAATGGACTATTATGTCAATCTTAGAGCAGGGTGGCTGCATTGACAGCTTTGGTGTAGGTGAGAGACTTATAACAGCAAAGTCTGATCCTGTATTTGGAGCTGTATACAAGATTGCAGCAGTAGAGGAGAATGGAGTATTCCAGCCAAGAATTAAGATTTCTGAAAATGTTGAGAAGATAACAAACCCAGGTCTTAAGAAGGTTTACAGAATATATGACGAGAATAAAAAGGCAATAGCAGACCTTATAGCAGGTGCTGATGAGGTTGTTGACCTTTCAAAGCCTTACCGCTATGTAGACCCTGTAAAGCCTTGGAAGAACAGATACTTTGAAAACTGCACAGTTGTAGAGTTACAGCAGCTTGTTGTAAAGAACGGCAAGCGTGTAATGGACAGAGTTTCTATTGACGAGATTAAGGAATATGTTCAGGACCAGCTCAGTGACAATATATGGGAAGAAGAGCAGAGATTTGAGAATCCTCATAACCATTATCTTGACATGAGCCCGGCTTATTATGATATGAAGATGTCGTTGCTGCATAAGCTGACAGACTAAGGGGAAAGTGGCAGACGGACGGGTGCAGGGGTGTATATGTTGCATCGTAAGACACGCTCGCGCTCGTGGAAAGGCGTAGCGGTACTAGGCGCATTGTCTCATTTCGTGAGATGCGTTTGCCAAGTGCCGACGCCTTTCCAACGGTCTTACGCTACAGCATATACACACCCTGCCCCCTTACGTTGTCACTTCCCTGTCCGCTTTGGCGGAGGCGGGGGTGTGCCGGTGCTAAAGTGCGTTTCTTGCAGATGGTGATGGTGCCGAAGTTGGGAAAGGTAAAATTTCCTGCCGAGAGAGCGATGGTTCCATAGGAACCGAGCAAGTTTTTGCGGGGAGGTGGTCGGAGTGTGTGGGTATATGTTGTTTTCAGACCGTTGGAAGTGCGTCGGCACTTAGTGAACGCCCCTCACGAAGTGAGGCAGTGAACTTAGTGTCCGCTACGCACTTCCACGAGCGGGAGCGTGTCTGGAAATGACATATACCCATATACTCCGACCCAAGTCCAACACAAAACACTTGCAATTACAGATTGTTTTGTTATAATTGATTAGTATATGAAAAGTTAACGAAGGAGTAGTAAATATGCCAGTTTGGAGTATTGTTTTATTGATAGTTATTGCTGTACTTATAGCAGCACTTGTTGCACTTACTATTGTGGGTAGAAAGCTTCAGAAGAAGCAGGAAGCTAATAATGCACAGTTAGAGGCTGCAAAGCAGGTTATGTCGATGCTTGTCATTGATAAGAAGATGATGAAATTAAAAGATGCCGGACTTCCTAAGATGGTTTTAGATCAGACACCTAAAGCACTCAGAGGCCGTAAGATGCCAATCGTAAAGGCAAAGATCGGACCAAGAGTTATGTCACTTATGTGTGACCCTAAGGTATTTGACCAGATTCCAATTAAGGCTGAGATTAAAGCTGAAGTAAGTGGTATCTATATTGTAGGTATCAAGTCAGTAAGAGGTGGAAAGATTGTAGTTCCTGAGAAGAAAAAGAAGGGACTTTTCAAGAAGAATAAGTAAGAACGAGAGACTACATTAGCGGCTATGCTGGTGTGGTCTTTTTTTCTGCCATGAAGGTAGGGCGTGGATGTGTATATATGCCGCTTTTGGACGCGTTTTCACTCGGACGAATGCGTAGCGGGTACTAAGCGCACTTCCTCACGCTGTGAGGTGCGTTTGCCAAGTACCGACGCATTCTTACGGTCCAAAACCGGCATATATACACATCCACGCCCATCTTCCCGGTAGAAAAACGCTTATTACCGGCTTTGCCGGTAATGACGCTGTCTGTGTTCAGTGTAGTTTTGTGGTTGGATGTATTAGTGGATTAGGGATGAAAGCCTACTAATATATTTGATGTGTGAGGTCTAGTAGGTCATTGAAGTTGATATAATAAAAAATAATGATTTATTGACATACGAAACAGATTGAATAAGGAGAGTTAGTGGGCTTTTGCCAATAAGTAAACAAAAGACACCAAGTAAGCAGGGTTTCCCAAAGGGAAACCAAAGCGAATTGTAAGTTTGTGTGAAGTGTAAGGTCATGAGGCGGAAGTATGTGACAGCTTCGGACCGTAAGAATGCGTCGGTACTTAGCAAACGCCTCTCACGAAGTGAGAAAGTGCGCTTAGTACCCGCTACGCATTCGTCCGAGCGGGAGCGTGTCCGAAGCTGGCATATACTTTCACCTCATGACCGTCCCCTCTCACACAAACCTACACAAGCGCCTTGTTTTCCTCGTACATCTTCTCAATAAGATCCTGCACATCCTTGGCAAGAGTTTTTTTCTGTTCACGATCCATGCTGGCAACATCGATTGGCTTGCCGAATTCAAGGACAGTGTGAGTCTTTTTAAAGAATGGAAGGTGATCTTCTAATACAGCAGCTGTATTGTTCTGCACCATAGGAATAATCATGCAGCCTGATTTTTCAGCAAGCTTGAAACTTCCTGCGTGGAATGGAAGAACACCGTCAGTGCTTTTATTTCTTGTTCCTTCAGGGAATATAACAATAGAAGTTCCTGACTTTAAGTAATCAATACCAGTGAGAATAGTCTTTAAACCTTCCTTCATATTCTTTCTGTCAAGGAAGAGGCAGTAAAGATATCTCATCCATATATTAAGAAGCGGAACTTTTTCAATCTCTTTTTTGGCAACAAAGCCAGTTCTGGGTTTCATATATGTGTAAGAAATAATTGTGTCAAAGAAACCATGGTGATTGCCTACAAAAAGTACAGCTTCTCCGTCTTTAGGAAGATTTTCAAGACCTTTTACAGTGGTTGTAACACCAGAAAGGAAAAGTACAATCTTGAAAACACCCTGTACAAATCGGAGGCTTCCGCGGTCTTTAGCATCCTGATTAAATTTGCCGATAAGCCAGAATACAGGAAGCATTATAAGGCTGGCAAAGAATATTATTATTGCAAATATAAGTATTAATATAAGTCTTATCATTGTATGTTCTCCATTTCATTTTTAATATTAAGTTAAGCCTTGCACCGCGGGGTAACTCAGCTCTTTACATAGGCCTTCGCTCCACTGGAATAGTGAATTTCACCTTCATTAGTCACAAATATAGCTTCTATTCCATCAAGGCTTTCAATAAGCCTCATACCGTCTTCAAGTCCAAGGCAGAAGCAGGTTGTACTTAAGCAGTCTCCGGTGAGCGAATCCTTTGACAGAATAGTAACATCAGACAGGTCATTGTCATAAGAATAACCTGTAGCTGGATTAAGTATGTGATGATAAAATGTGCCATCATCAGCATAAAAATACCGTTCATAATTACCGGATGATACAACAGAGGAATCATCAACAGAAAGAGCAACAAGTACTTCGTTGTTGGCTGCAAATGGCTTTCTTACACCAATTCCAAAGTTGTCCGTATTAGTTTTTTTACCGATACATAAAACATTGCCACCGAGATTGATTATAGCACGCTTTACGCCATTTTCTTCAAGAAAATCTTTGATTTTGTCAGCAATATATCCCTTGGCAACAGCACCGAGGTCTAATATTACATCATCTGGCTTGCTTATTGAGTAAGTTCCATCTCCGTTATCAGTCACATTTATCTTAGTGTAATCAACATGCGTGAGAGCTTCGGCAATTTTATCACTGTCAGGAACCTTCGGTGATTCTGCTGTAAAGTCCCACAGACTGGAAACGCTTCCTATTGTTATGTCAAATGCGCCATTGCTCAAAGCTGCATATTCAAGTCCTGCGCTGATTAATTCATACAGCTCCTTTGATATGCTGGTCGTTTGATTAGAATTGACCTTTGCTAACTCACTGTCCTCTTTAGTTCTTGAAAAAATATTTTCATAGTAGTCACACAGATTGAGGGCATCATTAAGCGTATTCTTAGAAACACTGGTGTATGAGTCAATCTGCACAAATGTGTTCAGCTTAAATCCATTCACGGACTCAGGTGTTGTCAGAGTAACTGCTGGCTTCTGACAGGCGGTGAGTATAAAGCTGCTTAAAATTATTAAAACCGCCAGATAAGAAAAATGTGTTATTTTATTAAATTTCTTCATAGAATAATTACCGTGTTTAAACGGCATCCTCCAAAATGTTTCAGTACATTGAGATTATAACAGTTTAATGCTGTATAAAAAAAGTGAAATTAGTGTGAAATTACTTTTATTTTTTACTGTAAATGTGCTATAAATATAAGGCTTGCTGTTAAGCAACTAATGTTTATATATATAGAAACGAGGAAGTATATGAAAAAGAAATTATTCAGTGTGTTACTTGTTGGTGCACTTGCGGCATCTTTAGTAGCATGTGATTCAAAGAAGAAGGATGCGGATAAGACACCTTCAACAGTTAACACAGAGATAAATGCAGATGAATATGCAGCAACAATTTCAGCTAATGCAGATGTATATAAGACATTTGTATCACTTCCAGACTGGAAGGGTATGTCAGTCGATCTTGCTGAATCTGATTATATAGTTGAGGATTCTGATATAGAAAGTTATATCCAGAGTCTTCTTGAGGCAACTTCAACAACTGATGTGCAGACAACAGGCACAACAAAGTCAGGTGATACAATTAAGCTTGACTACAGTGGAAAGCTTGATGGAACAGCATTTTCAGGTGGAACAGCAACAGATGCTTCTTACACAATTGGTTCAGGTAAATTTATAGATGACCTTGATAAAGGACTTGTTGGACTTACAGTTGGTGTAGAAACAGATATTCCATGTACATTCCCTGAAAGTTACCAGAATTCAGACCTTGCAGGGAAACAGGTTGTATTTACAGTAACAGTTAAGGAAATTGATGTAACAGTAGTTCCAGAGCTTACAGATGAATGGGTAACAGAGAATTCATCAAAGTTAGGTGTTCAGGATCAGACACTTTCAACAGTTGATGATTTAAGAGCTTATGTTAAGGATTATCTTAATACACAGGCATCATCAAGCAGATCAAGCGAAGTATT
The DNA here is from genome assembly GCA_003458705.1 of Eubacterium sp. AF22-9. GTDB lineage: Bacteria > Bacillota > Clostridia > Lachnospirales > Lachnospiraceae > Lachnospira. Next base: position 28,021 of record QRVH01000027.1, read on the forward strand.
TGATACAGCATATTCACAGATGACAGATGGACTTGATGTTTCAGATTATCCAAGTGAAGAACTTTCAGATTTATTAAAGACTCTTAACAGCAATGTTGATGCAGAATATGAATCATACAGCTCATCATATTCATCAAAAGAGCAGTATCTTAAGAGTGTATATAACTTTGATTCATTAGATGCATTTAATGATTATGCAGACAGCTATGCTAAGCAGTATCTTTTTACAGAAAATGATTATTACAATGATTGCTGCTTGATAATAATATTACAGTTGAAGCAGATGAAATTAATTCAACAGGAGAAGAACTTGCTTCATATTATGGATATAATGATTATCAGGAAATCCTTGATACTTATGGAAGAGAAATTTGCTTCATATTATGGATATAATGATTATCAGGAAATCCTTGATACTTATGGAAGAGAAATGAATTCTGAGATAGGATATCAGGTACTTTATCAGAAGGTAGTTGAGTTTGTATGTGATAATGTCACAGTAAATGATACTTCTTCTACAGCAGAGTAATCGTGACTAACTAAATATTAATATGTTTGACATGACTAAGGTTGCACAGCTATTAATGGGTGTGCAGCCTTATTTATTCTTATTATTTCCGGGTTAAAACCGGAATTTACATATATCCGCAGTAAGGTTCTGCATTATTTTATAAAATATGAGAAATGTGGTAAAACCACTTAAGGGGAAAACAATGAATCAATTCGTACCAAAGCTTTTTGATGTAATGAAAGGCTATTCTAAGAAGCAGTTTGTTAATGATGTTATTGCAGGTATTATCGTTGCAATTATCGCATTACCATTATCTATTGCACTTGCGCTTGCATCAGGAGTAGGTCCTGAGCAGGGTATCTACACAGCCATATTTGCAGGTTTTGTTATTTCGTTCCTTGGCGGAAGCAGGGTCCAGATTGCAGGACCTACAGCCGCATTTGCAACTATTGTTGCAGGAATTGTGGCACAGAACGGAATGGATGCCTTATTGTTGCAACAATTATGGCTGGTATTATTCTTATTATCATGGGATTCCTTAAATTTGGTAATCTTATCAGATTTATTCCTTATACAATTACAACTGGATTTACATTTGGTATAGCAGTTACTATTCTTGTAGGACAGATTAAGGATTTCTTAGGTCTTGATACTTCTGCGTATACAGGACCAACGATAGAGACTCTTGATAAGCTAAAGGCTATGTTCAAATGTATTAACACATTTAACTGGCAGGCACTCGTTGTAGGTGGTGTTTCACTTGCAATTCTTATTATATGGCCTAGATTTAAGAAGTTAGAGAAGATACCGGCATCTTTAATTGCTGTTATAGTTTCTGTAATTATGGTTAAACTTGGAATGCAGGCTAAGACTATTGGAGATTTATATACAATTTCAAGCAAGCTGCCGGGTATCAGCATACCAAATGTTAATATAACAATGGTTAAGAATCTTTTGCCGGATGCATTTACTATTGCAGTACTTGCAGGTATTGAGTCACTTTTATCATGCGTTGTTTCTGATGGTATGATTGGAAGCAGACATAAGCCTAATATGGAACTTGTCGCACAGGGTGCAGGTAACCTTGTGTCAGCGTTATTTGGAGGAATTCCGGCAACAGGTGCTATTGCAAGAACAGCAGCTAATGTTAAGAATGGTGGACGTACACCTATTGCAGGTATGGTTCATTCTGTAACACTTCTTCTTATCCTTGTTGTACTTATGCCATATGCAGCATGGATTCCAATGCCGGCAATTGCAGCTATTCTTTTCATGGTAGCTTATAACATGAGTGGTTGGAGAGAAATGATTTCTCTTTGCAGGACTTCACCTAAGAGTGATATTCTTGTACTTCTTACAACGGCAGTACTTACTATCGTATTTGACCTTGTTGTTGCTATTGAAGTTGGTGTTGTACTTACAGCACTTCTTTTCCTTAAGAGAATGGCTGATGTTACTGAGGTTAAGAGCTGGAAATATATTGGTGATAATATAGATGAGAACAATGATCCTGACAGTATTAATCTTAAGCAGGTTCCTAAGGATACACTTGTATATGAGATTAATGGTCCAATGTTCTTTGCAGCTGCGGACAAATTTCTTGATATCCAGACAGTATCGGGTTCTAAGGCAGTTATTGTAAGAATGAGAGGTGTTCCTGCAATGGATGTTACTGCTCTCAGATCTTTAAGAAATATTCATGCGGTATGTAAAAGACATGGTGCTGTTATGATTCTTTCACATGTTAATGAACAGCCTATGTCAGTTATGGAGCATGCCGGCTTTGCGGATGAGATTGGAAGAGATAATTTCTGTGCCAATATTGATGCAGCTCTTGAGCATGCTAAAAATATTGTAGAAGGGTAATGTTAAATGAAGGAAGATATACTTTCCTATATAAGAAATAATAAAGAGATTACATTTGAACAGAAGATAAGACTTGTAATTATGCTGAGTCTGCCTACGATTCTGGCACAGGTGTCATCAATTATAATGCAATATATTGATGCGTCTATGGTTGGAAGACTGGGAGCAGGCTGTTCGGCTTCAATAGGTCTTGTATCGACAACGACATGGCTGCTTGGAAGCCTTGCTTCTGCACCGTCGTTAGGATTTTCAATTCAGGTGGCACAGCTTGTCGGGGCAAAGAAGTTTAACAGGGCAAGAAGAGTGTTCTTACAGTCATTTGGAATTGTTCTTCTTATATCAATTATTATTGGTGCTGCCGGAGCCATGATAAGCTGGGGGCTTCCAGCATGGCTTGGTGGAGAAGAGTCGATACACAGGGATGCGACAATGTATTTTCTTATAACATCATTGTCCATGCCGGCATTAGGATTTAACCGTCTTGGTACGAGAATGTTACAGAGCTGCGGCAATACTAAAACACCGGGAATTCTTAATTCCATGAACTGCTTACTTGATGTTATATTCAATTTTATATTCATATTCAGATGGCATGGTTTCGGCTTTGGCCTTGGAGTTATGGGCGCGGCACTCGGAACAACGGCGGCAGAGATTGTCACTACAATTATTATGTTTTATGTATTGATGTTCAGAACACCTATGCTTTCTAAGGGTTACGGAACAGATTCTGATGAGAAGGCAGGTCTTGCGACAATAAAGAAGTCATTTGTTTTATCGCTTCCTGTCACATTTGAGAATGTTGTAATGTTCGGAGCTATGATTACGATAACAAGAATTGTTGCACCGTTAGGAGTTGTGGCTGTGGCTGCCAATGCATTTGCAATAACTGCTGAAAGCCTGTGTTATATGCCGGCTTACGGAATTGAGGAGGCTGCAACAGCACTTGTTGGACAGAGTATCGGTGCAGGCAGAGGAAAGCTTGCATTGTCTTTTGGAAGAATTTCAGTTGCTTTCGGAATGGGAATAATGGCGTTCACTGGACTTCTGATGTTTATATTTGCACCGTTTATGATTGGAATTCTTACACCTGACCCGGTAGTAAGAGAGCTTGGAGTAAGGATACTAAGAATTGAAGCATTTGCAGAACCACTGTATGGAGCATCAATTGTTGTAACCGGAGTGCTTCGTGGAGCAGGAGATACTCTTGTATCAAGCCTTATGAATTTCTTCAGTCTCTGGGCTGTTCGTGTTGTTCTTTCATTCCTTCTTGTTGGAAGTTACGGACTTGTTGGTGTGTGGATAGCGATGGCGGCAGAGCTTTGCTTCAGAGGTGCGATATTCCTTGTACGCATGGAGCGGAAGAAGTGGCTGAAGAAGGTGTGAAAAGAGAGTTGAGGGTTTACTATTGAAATATAAAATTATGAAAAAATCATAAAACTGTTGCTAAATAAATATTTTTTGCATATAATATAAATAGGAACAGAGATGTTCCCTTCATCATATATGATGAGTCCTGTGACGGTTACGACAGGACGGTAAAATAAAAATTGACCGAGCGATGAGTCCTGTGACGGTTCTGACAGGACGGTAAAATAAAAACTGACCGAATGATGAAGCTATTGATGACGAGAGGCTTTTGTAAGTCTCTCGTCTTTTCTACGCATATTCTCCTTTGAAATATTTCCATAGCGAACTGGGGATTTCCATATAATTACACAATTCTTTCTATTATGTATTTGATTTCCTCTTTCAGAATTGGGTATAGCATTTTTGCTTTAGTATAAGCCCATTCGAAAAAAATGTTATAATACGCTCTAAGATATTGCAGATAATTTTTGCTTTAGTATAAGCCCATTCGAAAAAAATGTTATAATACGCTCTAAGATATTGCAGATAATAGTTAATATAATATTCAATGCAAATTCAGGAAGAGGCAGGACGCTTATAATTTGTTGTAAAAGTAATTTTATAAATCGCCATATAAG